>CALXLN010000136.1 GCA_944389215.1 uncultured Opitutales bacterium | reverse complement strand
ATAGAGAAGTTATGCACTTGCGCGATTCCCTTATACCAAAGTATGCGGAACTTATTTACAACGGTTTCTGGTATGCGCCGGAACGCGAGGCTTTGCAAGCGTTTATCGACAAGAGCCAAGAGTGCGTAACTGGCACCGTAAAAATCAAGCTATACAAAGGCAACCTCATTTGCGCAGGCAGAAAGAGCGACCTTAGCCTCTACGACGCAAATATTGCCAGTATGGAGGGCGTCAAGAGCGAGTACGACCAGGACGATGCGACGGGCTTCATAAAGCTTCAGTCTCTGCGCCTGCGCCAGCGCGCGCGCAAACAGGGAGTTCCCGCGGACGCTTTTGCCACGAAGACAAAGCTCGTCAGGGAATAGCTCAAAAAAATGAGAATCTGTTGCATAGGCGCCGGTTACGTGGGAGGCCCCACGATGACGATGATTGCCCGCAAGTGCGCGGACATAATTGTTGAAGTCGTGGATATAAACGCCGAACGCATAGCCGCATGGAATTCGCCGAGACTGCCGGTTTTCGAGCCGGGTCTCGACGAAATAGTACACGCTGTGCGCGGAAAAAATCTGTTTTTCAGCACTGACATAGACGGCGCAATCGACCGCGCAGATATAGTATTTATATCCGTCAACACTCCCACAAAAACGTATGGATACGGTGCAGGCAGCGCCGCGGATTTAAGTTTTGTAGAGGATTGCGCGCGGCGCATAGCAAAGGCTTCTAAAAGCGGGAAAATAGTTGTGGAAAAGTCCACAATGCCGGTGCGCACGGCGGATGTCATAAAAAAAATATTGGCGGAGGCAGGCTTGGGCTTTCAGGTGCTGTCAAATCCGGAATTTCTCGCCGAGGGCACTGCCATGCGGGATTTGGAAAATCCCGACCGGGTCCTAATCGGAGGCGACGAGGACACTGAAGGCGGCAGAAAGGCGATAGACATTTTGGCTTCCGTTTACGAAAGGTGGGTCGGCCCGGAGCGGATTATTAAAATGAACTTGTGGTCAAGCGAGCTCAGCAAGCTCACTGCCAACGCTTTCCTCGCCCAGCGCATAAGCTCTATAAACGCCATAAGCTCTCTTTGCGAGGCAACTGGCGCAGATGTCGAACAGGTTGCGCGCGCTGTCGGCGCCGACACCCGAATAGGTTCTAAATTTCTAAACAGTTCGGTGGGTTACGGCGGGTCGTGTTTCCAGAAGGATTTGCTGAATTTAATTTATCTTTGCGAGCATTTCAATCTGCCGCAGGCGGCAAATTATTGGCGGGCAGTCGTGGATATGAACGCCCACCAGAAAAACAGGTTCTCGGCTTTGGTCATAGATTCGCTATTTAGGAATATTCGCGGCAAACGCCTTGCTATTTTCGGGTTCGCGTTTAAAGAAAATACTAACGACACCCGCGAGTCTCCTGCGATAGACGTCTGCAAAAACTTCCTTAACGAAAACGCCCATTTGGCGATTTATGACCCAAAGGTTTCTTTCAAACAAATATGCAAGGACTTGGATGTTGAAGGGGAAGACGAACGAATAGAATTCTGTAAAACTCCGTATGAAGCCGCGAACGGAGCCCACGCTATTGTTTTATTGACACAATGGAAAGAATTTAGAGAATTGGACTACAAAAAAATATTGGCTACTATGCAACGCCCCGCATGGATATTCGACGGCAGGAACTGCCTTGACCACCGACTTCTGCTTGAACTCGGATACCTTTTACGCGCAATCGGAAAGGGGAATTTGTCGTAGCTTTGGATTTTTTTTACAAGCAGGCGCGCGGTTCCCCAAAAGGTCCGCGCTTTATTTTTTATAATTTTTGAAATTTAAAAAAAAGGAAGGCAAACAATATGAACGCTCAAAAATACGAACACAGGTTCGAGGTAAAACTGCCGAACCGCCAATGGCCGAACAAGAAAATAACGTCCGCGCCAAAGTGGTGCAGCGTCGATTTGCGCGACGGCAACCAGGCGCTGGCGATTCCGATGAATATCGACGAAAAAATGAAGCTTTACCAAACCTTGCTGAAAATAGGCTTCAAGGAAATCGAAGTCGGTTTTCCCGCCGCGAGCGAAACGGAGTTTAAATTTATCCGCAAACTGATAGACGAAAACCTCGTTCCGGACGACGTGTCTTTGCAGGTTTTAACCCAAAGCAGGGAGCATTTGATAATGCGCACGTTCGACGCCTTGAAAGGCTGCAAGAACGCTATAGTCCACCTATACAACAGCACATCCGCCCTGCAGCGCAAAGTAACTTTCAATATGACGCGCCCGCAAATTATAGACATCGCCCGCAGCGGAGCGCGGCTGGTGCGCGATATGGCGGATGAACTTCGGGAGCACGGAACGAACATCCGCATGGAGTATTCGCCCGAGAGTTTTAGCGACACCGAGCTTGATTTCGCACTGGAAATTTGCGAGGCCGTTATGGAAATTTGGAAGCCCACGCCCGACAATAAGCTGATTGTAAATCTGCCGGAAACCGTGCAGTACAATACTCCGAATATCTACGCCGACCAGATAGAATGGATGAGCACAAATATATCCCATCGCGACTGCGTGGAAATAAGCCTGCATACCCATAACGACCGCGGAACGGGGGTTGCCTCGACCGAGTTGGGCCTAATGGCGGGCGCCGAGAGGGTAGAGGGAACGCTATTCGGTAACGGCGAAAGAACGGGGAATTTGGATATCGTAACTGTTGCCCTGAATATGATGGCTGACGGCGTCGATTCAAAGCTGGACTTTTCCAATCTGCCGCAAATTAGGGCGGTTTACGAGGAATGCACCCGCATGTCCGTTCCTCCGCGCCATCCATACGCCGGAGACTTGGTCTTCACTGCGTTTAGCGGCTCGCACCAGGACGCCATCAAAAAAGGCATGGATATCCGCCGCAAGGAGCATTTGGACAAGTGGGAGGTTCCGTATCTGCTGATAGACCCAACTGATATCGGATGTTCGTATGAGGCAATCATCCGCATAAATTCCCAAAGCGGAAAGGGTGGAGTCGCCTATATTTTGGCCAGCGATTTCGGATTTGATTTGCCTAAAACCATGCACCAGCAGGTCGGCGATTTTGTAAACGCCTATGCGGACAAACTGGGCAAAGAACTCCAGCCGGCGGAAATTTTCGACGTGTTTTCAAAGGAATTTGTAAAACGCGAGTCCCCTGTAAAGTTGGAGTCGTACAGGGTATCTTCGCCTGGATGTGTCGGTGCGGACGATTCCACTCAAGTATGCATAGAGGCTAAACTGCGCGTGAACGGCGAGGAAAAAACAGTGTCCGCGCGCGGCAACGGCCCTATTAACGCTCTGGTTAAAGCCTTTGAAGCCAACGGAATGAAGAATTTCAAGCTGGTCGACTACCGCTCTCACGCAATAGGCAGGGGGTCTGCGACAAATTCAGCTGCTTACATATGTTTGGAGTCGTTGGAGGACGGTTCCAAAACTTGGGGAGTAGGCGTAGATTCAAACATAGAGTCGGCGGGCTTAAAAGGGTTGATTTGCGCCTACAATAGGATGCAGTAGCCGATGGTTATATTTTGCGCCAAGATTGGGGTTGTTTAAGTTTACAAAGCAATGCGGGTGGGGCGATAAGATGCGCCTTGCCCGTTTTTTTTTCGCGCGCAGTGGCTCTGGCTTAGAATGTCTCCATATTGCATAAACCTGCTTTGCCGTAAATTTTTTGGCTGCAGATATAAAATCATAGACAAAAATAATATGCTAAATCCCGCATAAAATTTTTGAAAAACAGGTCTTGGCGCAAGAACGCCAATGCCGTTGAATATTTTAGATGTTCGCGGCATGAAATTGTTTTTTGCGATACCGGCAAAGCGGCAGCTTGTCGGCGATTTGAATGTGAGTCCGAAAATGCATAATGAAAAGTCGATAAGCTCGAGAAATTGATTCTTAGATTGCTTGCCATATGTTGCTGAACGTGTTATATTTTAACCGATGAAAGTAAAAGTCTATTGTGCAATAGCATTTTT
>CALXLN010000135.1 GCA_944389215.1 uncultured Opitutales bacterium | reverse complement strand
TCCTTCTGCGGAACTTGTGGAGAAACTTTGGAAATTGATTCCCAAATTCGTTTTTACGCGGATGTTTAAGCTTAAGGAGTATTCATTTGCGGATATCTGCGCACTGTTGGATTCCGAAAAGTCAGAGGAGCTTAAGAATGTAGTTCGAGCGATTTTCGACAGTTCCGCGTCGTCAAAAAAATCCCCAAAACCTGATTTTGAAACCGCGTTCAATTATAAAATGCGCGTGAAAAAGATTTCGGGGCGCTCTCCATATTCGCGCAGGCTTATGAAACTTGCCTCCGAAGAAATCATGCGCGGCATCGACCCCCGTTCCGAAGGCGGTTCTCTGTACCCTAGGCGCGACTCCACAAGAAAAGAGTTGCTTTCAAATATAGATTCGTGGACAAACAACCATCTTGTCCGCCATAGGCTTAAGATGTTTAAACGCCTGTACATGGATATAGTAAACGAATATTGCGGCGGGGACATTTCTTTGGTGAAATCCGTGGCAATCGAGGTCGTAAAGGATATGACGGCGTTTTCCGGATTGGATTCCAAAAAAAAGGCCGCCAAGTTAAAAGATTTGGTAGCCCACCATGAAAGCGTGTCGAAATATCTAAAAAATGAATATCCTAATTTAAAAACAAACGGCTCCATCCTTAGAAAGGCGCGCATCGCCGACGATTTGGGTTGGGTGTGCCCGTATACTGGTTGCCATTTTTCCCCCAGGCAGCTTTTTGAAAGCGGAAACATGGAGAAAGAACACATAATTCCGCGCTCGCTTCGCCCGTCAGATTCTTTGGAATCGTTGGTTGTAACGTGGAAAGAGGTAAACGATATGAAAGGCCAGCGTACGGCGCTTGAGTTTATAAAAGAATGCCAGGGGATGAAAGTACCCGGCAGGCCGAATCTTTCCATTGTTACGCCCGCGCGATTCGAGGAGTTTGTTTCGGGGCTAAGAAAACCGATGCACCGTGCGGGGAAAGCCGACATCGAACGTATTAAAATTCGCAACAAGCTATTGCTTACTGAACATTATAAAAAACGCGAAGGCGAGTTTCTGCCTTCGGATTTAACGCAAACATCGCACTTGAATAAGCTGGCATTTAAGCTTGTAAAGTCTTTGTATGTCGACGCCGGCAAGACTCCCGAACTTGTCCATTTGCCGGGGAGCGTTACTAGTGCCGTTAGAAAGAATTGGGAATTATTGCCGTGCATGGGTGATGTCTGCCCTGAGATATATGAAACGCTTGAGAACGGGGACAAAGTTTTGCTATTAAAGGACAAAATACGTTCAATTACCCATTTGCACCATGCTGTGGACGCAGTGGCAATGGGGTTGGCGGCGTCTGTATTTCCGCGCACAAAGCGTTTTTACGAGGCGGTTTCAAAGAGGCATCTGAGCGAGGCTGATCGCGAAGAATTGCTTAATACGGGCTTGGTGTTATTTTCGGACGACAAGTGGAAACTTGTTGAATTGGCGCGGGAATATCTGAAGGAAATTTCCGACAGAATTTCCGAGGGCAGAGTCGTTAAGTTTTTGCCTAGCAAAATGTCGGGTATGGACGTTGAACAGACTCTTTGGGGGGTTGTAAAAGAAAGCGAAAACGGCATAGTAATCATACGGCAGTACAAGCCAGGCAAAGATCGGCGTCGCAATAGGGAAGAAGCCAATGAAAACAAGTTGAGATTGTTGGGGTACGAGTCCAAAAATCCGGCAAAGAGCAAACTCTCACGCAATAAAGCAGTAATTATAATAAAAGGCAATTTTGGCGTGGCACTTACGAATCCGCCCCAAATAATACCGCATCACAATGTATGGCAGCGTTTGCAAAAGTTGGCGGAAAATAACGGCGGAAGATTTCCTAAGATTCTTCGGCGCAATCAAATGGTTGAAATTCCTTCAGGCCGCTACAAAGGCACATGGAGAATAAAGTCTATAAAGAACGAAGCCAGATATATTTCTGTAGATATGATTCCCCCGATATATACAAACGGTGTCAAAGAAAAAAGAAGCGTGAATTTAAAAACGTTAATAAAAGACGGGATGAAAATAATAAACACTAGCCTTACCGGTGCGCAACGCGAATAATGTCTTACCATATAGTAAACATAGATACGCCTGAAGCGTATATTACATGCCGCCATGGGCAATTGGTATGTGATGACGGCTGCGGCAAAACCAACCAGTTGCCGCTGGAGGACGTTTGCGCAATAATAGTTACAAGTTTTTCGTCCACCGTTCACAGCAGGCTTTTAAACGAAGCCGCAAATCTCGGCGTTTCAATAATATTTTGCGAGAAATTCAAGCCTCAATCCATTTTAATGCCCGCAAACAGGATAACCGACACCGTTTTGGCGAAAAGTTTTATAGAAATTCCGCGAGGTGAAATTGAGTCGTATTGGGATAAAACCATAGACGCCAAATGCGATAACCAGCTGGCTGTCGCAAGTCTTGTTGCGCCAAAGTCCCCAAAATTGGAGAATATCAAAAGCGTATGCCAGAGAAAAACGGCACTTAAAGAAAGCCAGTGCGCAAGATATTATTGGGAAATTTTCGGCGAGGGAATTTGCCGGGGAGGATTTTCGCGCGGAGACGATTCGTTCCCCGAGAACAGCCTTTTGGACTTTGCCTATACAGTGCTTTCTGCGATAGTAATGCAGAAACTTTTCGGGTACGGATTGGACGCATCCTACGGAATAGCCCATTCCGTAAGGGAGCGCTCGGCGCCATTAGCCTATGATTTAATGGAGCCGTTCCGGCCCTATATAGACTATTGCGTTTTTAGATGGATTGAGCAAAACGCGCTATTTGGAGCAGTTTGCGTGGATGGACAATTTAAGCGTTTTTTGATGGGTAG
>CALXLN010000134.1 GCA_944389215.1 uncultured Opitutales bacterium | reverse complement strand
GCGGCGGAAATTCCCCGGAAGCCGAATCCGCCAAGCGCGGAAAAGAAGCGGATTTCTTTGAAGCAGCCATGGATACCCTGCCGCAACTAGGATTCCAGCAATACGAGATTTCAAACTATGCCCGCGCGCCGGAAGCCCGCTGCCTGCACAATCTTTCGACGTGGAATATGGCGCAATGGCTTGGAGTTGGAGCAGCCGCGGCGTCGCAATGGCGGGGATTAAGGAGGCGCAACACGCCGGATTTCGACGCGTGGGTTGCCGGAATAAATAGCTCAACTCCCGCCTATGAGGACATTGTGGAATTGGACGACGACGAAATGTTTTCGAGCGCCCTAATATTCGGACTTCGCATGTGCGACGGCGTGGATTTAGACTCTTTAAAAACGCGATTTCCCGCCGCAAACCATGAAAAATACGCAGCCCCCCTCAAATTTCTTCGCGACGAGGGACTGGTTGAAACCGGCGGAAACTTTTCAACCGTAAAGCTAACGCGCCGGGGAAAACTTCTCGCCGACGCGGTGGCAGTGGAACTTCTCTAGAATACAGCTATTCCTTGACCAGCTCGTATGCGAATACAACGTCTTTTCCACGCACCGTTTTCAGCCTAAAGGAAGTTTTTTGTTTTTCGGTATCGGCGGCAAACGAAACCTCAAAAAGGCGTTTTCCGCCGGCTGAAAGCGCGTATAATTTTCTGTCGGAGAAGTCTCCATCCAAAGTGAGCTCCACATCCGCCGAACGCGCCAAGAGAGGGAGAGTCCCCCATTCCTCCAATATTGTCATTTCGGTGTCGGCGAATTTCATATTTGTGTTTTTCACATCGCTCAAATGCAAAATCAATATCCTATCCGAATTTTTTAGAGGGCGTTTTTCAACCGACGCCACCAATACCGCAGACCTTCCTTTTTTAAAGTTTACCCGCGCGAAATCGCACTTGAGTTTGGAACCCTCCGGCGCGATAAACGCCTCGCTCCTGGGAGTGCATATTTTTAGCGTCATCTTTTTCTGGTTTACGGAAAGTTCGCCAGTGGAGCTTTTAAAAATTCCCTTTTCAATATTGCAAGACTTGCCGAAGGCTGCCTGCAACATATTGTCGTCGAAATCCCAAGCCTTTGCGATTTTCCCCGAATCCCCGCCAGCCGCGTCTATCCATCCGCTATCGGACGCAACGGCAAATTTGGAGCCTGCAGGCATCTTAAACGGATATATTTTGTCGGCGAAAACTCCCTCTATGCGCGCGTACATCGAAAGCGCGTTTAGAATTTTGGGATTGTTGCGCAACAGGTAATTTTTCTCTTTCATGGGGCGCTCCAGCGTGTCGCGCGCAATGAGATATGGAACGACTACCTTGGATTTTTTCACGTCTTTGCGCAAAATGAAAAGCGCCGCAGCCCTGTCGGAAAGAGCCGCTATGGGATTCGACGAGCTATCGAAAAATCCGACCGGTCGCTGTTTAAAGTCGATTTCCGCATGCGAATAAGTAAACCGGTACAAGCCCGTCCACCCTTGCATTGCTCCGTACGCGCCCATCAGGAACGAGCCCTCGGCGGCGTTGTCGTTGTTGAGAACGTGGCTCCACTCGGTTATGTAAAACGGCTTGTCTTTCACAACCTGCGCTCCTTTGTTCACGCCGTTGTAAAATGACCCCAAAGACGATTTGCTCACGAGTTTTGCGGGCAAATTCCATGGCCGCTTTATAAAGTTGGGATGCCCGTAGTAATAATGCGTGTCGACAATATCGTAATGCTCGGCCTCCAAAGCCAGCGACAATCCGCCCCAATGATTCTGGTCGGTCAGCAGCGCCTTGACGCCCAGGCCGCGCAAAAACGCCTTCTGGCGGTTGTAAAAGCCCATATACAAATCGTGCAAGAACCGGCGGAAAAGATATTTTCTGTCGTCCGAGGAATCCGCAAGATTTTTTTCTTTCAGCCATTTTTCAAACCGCGCATTGTACAATGGCAGCGTATCGCCGTTGACAGTGGCCTCTATTGTATTTTCGTTTACAAGGCTGAGCGACAGCAATGCAGGATCGTCCTTCCACGCGAGCTTTGTATAAGGATTGACGTGGTTCAACAAATTAGCCGCAAAAGCTTGGAAATTTTTCTCCGCTTTTTCCGACAAGAAGAACATAGCCTTGATAGTGCCGCTGGAACTGCTTACCGAACCCGCCTTTTCAAAAACTGCTTCAAACTCTGGCTCCAAAATTCCCTTCTTTAGGCCCCGCGAGACATATAAATCCGTAGTAACGTAAATTCCGCGCTCCTTCATTTTCGCCATCAAGTAATCGAGCCTGTCAAGATTCTCCGCGTTGAATTCAAGGCCGTCCGGGGACGACTGAACTACTAGGTCGCGGTCGTAATGATGGAATCTGACGCTGTTGTAACCTATGCGGGCAAAGGTGTCGGCAAGCCGCTCGGCGTTTTCGTGCGTGGGATAGTTGGCGGCAAAGCACAGGTTGTTGCCGAATACCCTGAAATCGGCGTCCTTATTATTTTCAAAAAATATCCGCGAGCCGTCGGTTTTGGCAAACCCATATTTTCCAGCCGGGGCGTCGAGCAATCCCGACATATCCAACGCAGAGCCCTTTTCGACTTCCGTCGGGAAATCCATAGGGACATATTCATCGCTTTCGGCTACGTAATTGCAATATAAAGTCTTTCTGGAAAGATTCGCGGTAGAAACCGCAGCCGACGCTATTTTCCATGCTAGCGGCGTTTTATTCGCGAGCTTTACCGACTTTACCTTCTCGCCTCCGATTTTTATTTTTGTGGAATAGAGCTTGCGCGGCCCAACCCCATGCGGCTTTGTGCTCCAAACCTCCGACTTGCATTCGCCGCCGAATGAATTTGTGTCGGATGCAGCCACAGCAACAGGCTCTCCTGCATTTTCGCCCAAAGGCTGGACGATTGCGACCTCGCCGGACAATGGAGATTCGCCGACAAAAGCGTTGAGAAGATAAAGATAGCCATTTGAAATTTCCCCGAAAGATATCTCCGCCTCGCCGCCCGCGGGAATTTCGAGGCACTCGTCCGACTGAGAAACGTCGTAGAATATTTTGCCCCAAGAGCGTTTTCCGCGCGGAGGTTTTCCGCAATCGAGTTTTGAGTTAAAATATTTTTTCAAATCGACAACCGAATACTTGTGCGGGTTGTACGCGATTTTGAAAGCGACGCGGTTTTTGCCTTCGGGATTTTTCCGGAAAAATATGCGGAAAGAAACCGTTGAAGAATTGAACCTGCGGTTGTCTTGAATGAACAAATCCATATTTCCCTCCAAGGCAACGGTGCCGTCGGCAAAATCCACCTGCAGATTTTTCACTTTTGACGATCTCGAGAACGATTCGTCTTTTTCGGGAATCTCTACCCGCTTGCCGTCGAAAAAAATGCCTTCCTTGCATTCGTCAAGCGGGACTGAAAATGTGATATCGACATACCTGTAGCCATCCGTATTCAAGTTGTGCTCGGCTGAAAATTCGCAAACGTCTTTCGACGGAAAATTTAAGGATTCCGAGTATTCAAACTTGTCGGCACCGTTTGCCATAAGCGTCCCAGCAGAATGGAACGACGCCCCTTTTTCTATTTTAGGATAACCCTCGGTGTTTTTTAAGCTGCCTCTTTCCACCGCCTGGCTCCAGTCTTTATTCCAGACCTGGAGGTCTAAGACTATTTCACCGAAGCCCAAACGCCCGGCGGAGTCTACTTCAAAATTTCCGAATTTTACGGTTTTTGGCGCCGCCACAAGAAATTGCGCCAACGCGGAAAATAAAATAATTGCTGCAAGCTTTTTGACTAATGACATTTGGGAATGTTAAGAAAAACAAAAAATCTTGGCAATCTTTTTTTCCCTTTCAGCGCGCCAAACAAACGCAAGAAGCGCGCCAAACAAGCGCAAGAAAAAATCTCTGCGAAATAAAAAGCCGGCGCCGCTATAATCCGATTCTGCGCTGCCCAATAAAGCCATGCGCCTTTCAATTGCGCGCGCTATTGCAAGAAAATCACAAAAAGCCCCGAGAGCAAATAGCGCCGCAGATACCTCTCCGCGCAAAAAGACAAAACGCCAAAGACAAGCTTGCAACAATAATGCGGATTGTTTCGGCAATCCCCAAAGAAACAACTCCAAATTTTTCAAAGGCAAAAAACAGGCTTTTTTCCATAAAAAATATGAAAACGCCCGCGCCCAAAACCGCAGCTCTCCCCTGCGGCAAACGTTATAGAGGCGGCTGCGCGCGCCCAAAAAAAAACACAACAAAAAAATACTATCAAATGCCCTGCCGCGCGCTCGCGCGCAAAAGATAGCTGGCGGATACCGCTTCTAAAACAATATAAAAGGCGGATTTATTGGCGCCTTATGCGCAGAAGCGCTTTGCGGGCGTCGTCGTTGCCCAATTTTGCAGCCTTGCGCATTAGTTCTATGCCTTTTAGCGTATTTTTCTCGACGCCCAAACCATTATAATAGCAAGCCCCCAAATTTCCCAAGGCTTGCGCGTCGTCTTTGTCCGCCGCAAGTTTTAACCATTTCACGCCCTCGGCGTAATCTACCTTAATTCCCTCGCCGTTTACATAGCATGTGCCCAAATTGCTTTGCGCGGAAATATCTCCGGCTTCGGCGGCGAGTTTCAGCCACTTGATTGCGTCCGCAGCGCTCTTGCCCGTTCCGATTCCAGCAAGATAGCAATACCCCAAGTTGCTCTGCGCGTCGACGTTGCCTTGAAAGGCCGCGCGCCTATACCAACGCACGGCTTCCTCTGAATTTACAGTGCCTCCGACTCCGTTTATGAAACAATCGCCCAAATTATTCTGCGCTATTGCGTAGCCGCCCAGCGCAGATTTTTCGTACCAATGCATCGCAAGAGCATAGTTTTTCTCGACGCCTATGCCGTTAAAATAGCACACGCCTATATTGTTCATCGCCTCGACATTTTCGGCTTCTGCGGCTTTTAGAATCCATTGAGCCCCTTTTACCGTGTCGACGCTAGGGACGCCAATGCCTTGTATGTACGCAAGCCCTATCGCCAACTGTGCGGGAGGATAACCAGCTTCCGCAGATTTCTTGTACCATTCCAACGCAGCAAACTCGTCCGACCGACCGGAAATTCCCTCGGCGTAAAATACTGCGAGGTTGTTTTGCGCGATTGCATTGCCCATATAGGCGGCTTCTGTCAACAGCTTCTGCGCTTTTGCAAAATCCTTTTCTACGCCAACTCCCTCAATGTAAGCCCGCCCCGAAGACGCCTTTGCGCGCCCGCAGCCTGCCGCGGCGGCTTTTTCAAAAAGTTCGATTGCAAGCTTAGGATTAAATTTTACCCCGCTTCCTTTGTAATAGCATATGCCAAGGGCATTCGTGGCGGATGCAAGCCCGGATTTTGCAAAATAATCCGCCGCGGCGGCAGGATTTTCCTCCACTCCTCTGCCCTCCATAAGGCAAAATCCCAGCCCCAACTGACCGTATTTATTGCCGGCAAAAGCCGACTTTGAAAAATTCATAACAGACTGCTGGTAGTCGCGCCCGACTGCAGCCCCCATATAATAGCAGACTCCCACGATGTATTGGGCATAGGAATCTCCAGCATCTGCGGCAACTTTTGCCGCGTTAAAAAATTCCGAATCCGGCTTCGCCGCCGAAGCCATATCGTAATCCATCAGCGCCGCATATTTTTCTGCGGCCGACTCGTAGGCAGATTTTGCCGCATTTTCGGCGCAAAATCCGCAATGCGCGAAAAAAAACGGCCAAAGAAGGAGTGCCGCCAGCGCTGCGCGGAAATCTCCAATCTTTGGACGTTTCAAATTCATCGCAAAATTACTTATCGCAAACGGGCAAACCCGATAGCGCCATTGCTATTTCCTGTTCCGGATATTCGTAGTTTGAAAGATTGCCGGAGAAGTATTCCATATACGCCGACATATCCAAATGTCCGTGTCCTGACAAATTAAA
Organism: uncultured Opitutales bacterium; assembly: GCA_944389215.1. Classification (GTDB taxonomy): domain Bacteria; phylum Verrucomicrobiota; class Verrucomicrobiia; order Opitutales; family Intestinicryptomonadaceae; genus Merdousia. Next base: position 14,480 of record CALXLN010000134.1, on the reverse strand, counting down.
GAGAATGGCCTTGCTTTCGCCCGTTTCCTTGCACTTGCGAGCCTCGTCCATAGCCGCAGATATTGCGTGCGAAGATTCCGGAGCAGGAGTTATGCCTTCGGAACGCGCAAAGAAGACGGCGTCGCGGAAAACGTCCAGCTGCTGGACGGTGCGCGCGCGCATAAGCCCCTGCTTTGCCACATTGCTCACCTGCGGAGCCATACCGTGGTAGCGAAGGCCGCCTGCGTGAACAGCGGGAGGTATAAAAGAACTCCCTAGCGTATACATCTTCATCATGGGCGTCATTTTTGCGACGTCGCCAAAATCGTAGGCGTATTTGCCTTTTGTTAGGCTTGGACAAGCTGCAGGCTCGACGCCAAGCACGTCCACTTTCTTTCCGCCGCGCAGCATTTCGCCTATAAATGGAAAAGCTATTCCAGCAAAGTTGGAACCGCCGCCGCAAGCGCCGACAATAATGTCCGGATAGTCGTTTGCCATTTCCATTTGCTTTATGGCTTCCTGCCCGATTACCGTCTGGTGAAGAAGCACATGGTTGAGAACCGACCCCAAGCAATACTTTGTGTCTTCGTACTTTTCGGCGTCTTCCACAGCCTCGGAAATCGCTATGCCCAAAGAGCCGCGGCAACACGGATCCTTTGCCAAAACAGCCCTTCCGGCTTCGGTAAAGGGGCTCGGCGAAGGAATTGTCGTTCCGCCGAACAATTCCATCATAGCCTTGCGGTAGGGCTTTTGCTCGTACGAGCACTTCACCATGTAAACTTTGCATTCAAGGCCGAAAATATTGCACGCCTGCGAAAGCGCCGAGCCCCATTGGCCGGCTCCGGTTTCTGTAGTAACCTTCTTGGCGCCGCTGCGCTTTGCCTCGAACGCCTGTGCTATTGCGCTGTTGGTCTTATGCGAACCAGAAGGGCTTACGCCCTCGTACTTGTAATAAATTCTGGCGGGAGTGCCAAGCGCCTTTTCAAGACGGCGCGCGCGGTAGAGCGGCGACGGACGCCACTGTCTCATAATCTCGCGGACGGGCTCTGGAATTTCAATGTACCTCTCTTTGGAAATTTCCTGCTCTATGGCTCCGCGCGAAAATATGGTCTCAAGTTTGGCGGGTTCCATATATTCGCCGGTGGATGGATCCACCGGGGGAGGCGTATGCACGGGCAAATCCGCTTCAATGTTGTACCAATGAGTCGGCATTAATTCTTCGTCGAGTATGTATTTTACTTTTTGGGACATTTTTTAGTCTGTATTTTTATTTGTTAGAAATTCTCAGCGCGATTTAAATAAATATGCTTAGTCTTCGTTTATTATAACACCGCCGCCTTCCGACGGGCTCTTGGTCAAGTCGAAAAATATCTTTTCGGGAACTGCGCTTTTGCCGTCGTCGTCCATTCTAAATGCCGGGAACGTTACTACCTGCGTATGCAAGCCTGTGTCGGACGGTATCGCGGTAACCACGGTTTTCCTCACAAAGCATCCGGCGTCGTTCGTTTCAACTCCGACGCTCATCGGGGTCTTGCCCAAGCGCAAGCCGTCTATGACGATTGTCGTACCGGCGGGATTGCTGTCTATTTGGATTTGACGGCTGTAAATGTCTTTATCTTCGCTTTCGCACGCGCAAAGCAAAACTGAAACGGCAAATAATGGCACTATTCTTTTCATATAAAAAGGAATTTCGTTTTAGTTATAAGAACCAAATAATCAATATATTTTAAAGTCTAACAAGGAAAAACACTATAACTCCAAAGAATAGAGTTGAAGCCGAAAGCGCATAAAGGGTGGGAGCAAGCGCGCCGGTTTCGCGCAGCGGGCGCTCTCCGCCGTCGGCGAAGTCCAAAGACGCTCTCATCCAACCAAAATAGTAGTATATTGAAACTACCGAGCCGAAAACCATAACCCCCATGAGCCAATACAATTGGGCATACCAAGCCATTATTAGAATTAAAAGCTTTCCGAAAAATCCAGCCGTTGGAGGAATTCCTGCAAGGGAAGCAAGGTTTATTACAAGCGAACTCTCCAAAAGGGAACTTTTGCGCGACATCCCGCGATAATCGGCAAAAGTTTGGTCGCTGTCGTCGTCTCCTTGGAACTGATTGACAACAAAGAAAAGTCCGTAATTTGCGAACATGTAAGCGGCAAGATAGAAATACAGGGTCAACTCGAAAAACGCCATTGACCCCATTTTAATTAACGCCGCAACCGCGACCAAAAGATAGCCGGCGTTGGCTATGCCTGAAAAGCCCATGAGCCGCTTTACGTTTATCTGCGTTATTGCGCCCAAATTTCCGACGAGAATTGTCGCGGCGGAAATTACGGATATTGTGAAAACGATATTTTCTGAAATATCGAACATCCCGCCGCCGGAAAAATCGATAAACGTAAAGATTTTTCCAATAAAGACAATGCCAGCCGCCTTTGAAGCAACCGCAAAAAACGCCGAAACAGGAGTCGGAGCGCCTTGGTATACATCCGGAGACCAAAATTGGAACGGAAAAGCCGCAACTTTAAACAACACTGCTGAAACAACGAGCGCGAATCCCGTCATAAACAATCCGTTGCCCATTCCAGCAGTAAAGTTTTCAAAGTATAGAAGCTCGCGCGAAGTTGCCAACCCGGCGCCGTATATGAACGCTATACCGAGCAAAAATAGACATCCGCTTACTCCGCTTACGACCAAATATTTAACAGCTGCTTCCAAGCTCGATGCCCTTTCCCTGTTCCACGCCGCCATTATGTATAAACATACGGTAGCGCACTCCAGCGCAATGAACGCAAACATCAGGTTGTTCGCCCTAACAAACAGCATCATAGCCGCAGTGCAAATCATCAAAACGGCCATAAACTCGCCGCCGCGCTTTCCGCCCTTGGCAAAATACCCGAATCCCATCAATCCAGTCAGAAGGGCGCAAACCAATACGAAACAGCCAAAGCTCGACGCGCCTGTGAGCATTTCCCCGAAATATGTTTCACCCGAACCGATAGTCGGACATAGAATTTCAACAAACAAAGCCGCAACTATTCCGAACATCGCAAAAATCTGCACAATGCTGCTTTCTTTGCGCGAAAACGCGGATAGAACTATCGCTATAACCGCACATAAGAATAGAACGGCTTCGGACGCCACACTTCCCCAGTCAAATGATATATTTTGGAGTTCCATATAAAATCTTTACTTTGATTGATTGTAAGCCGGAACGATCGATAAATCCGAATCCAGCGGCTGTGTTATAGATTTTGGATAAAATCCCACAAATAACAGGGCTGCCAATAAAATCACCGCGGGAATTTTTTCCAAAGCGGTCAAGTCGCAAATGCCTGAAAATTTCGGCTCTAGCTCTTTTGTGGGTTCTTCTCCCATAAAAATATTGGCTACTGCTCTGAGCCCGTAAATCGCCGAAATTATAATGCCCGTAGCCGCAACCGCGCATATTGCCGGGCTAAAGGACCACAAACTCATAAGAATCGAAAACTCGCCCCAAAAATTTGCAAATCCCGGAAGCCCCAAGCTCGCCAGAGTTGCCGCTATGAAAAAACCGGCCAATACGGGAGTCTGCTTATACAAACCTCCCATCTTAAACATATTCCATTCGCCCGTGCGGTTTACAATGGCGTTTGAAAGCATAAACAGCAAAGCCACGCTAAGGCCGTGTCCGAACATAAGCAAAACCGCTCCGCCGACGCCCAAGACTGACATCGACGCAATCCCCAAAAAGCAAAGCCCCATATGCGCTACGCTAGAATAGGAGACCATCATTTTCAGGTCTCTTTGCGCCATCGTAACCAAACCTATATACACAACGTTAAAAAGAGCCAGCACCGCCATGACATAAGACCAATCCGCGCACCCGGCTGGCAGAAGAGGAACCGCAACCTGTATTAATACGTAAAGCCCGAACTTCTTTAATACCCCCGCATGAAGCATAGCAAAAGATGTCGGAGCCGCAGAATATGTGCGGGGCGCCCAAGTATGGAATGGAAACAGAGAAACTAGCGTACCCAATCCGAAAAGCAGCAAAGCAAACACGCAGTACTGCCAGAAAGCGGAAATCGGAACCGACGCCATAGCCAAGACAATATCCTGCAAGCCAAAAGACGCGGCGCCAGTCAGTACATATATTGCTATAATTCCTACCAGCGATACCAATGCGCCCAATGTAAGATAGACCGCCATTTGCATCGCAGCCATCCTCTTTCCTGCTCCGCCCCAAATCGACATCGCAATAAACGTAGGAACGAGCGCGAACTCGTGGAACATATACATCCACAGCAAATTTGTAGATGCGAACGCCCCCATCAAACCTCCCTGCATTACCATTAGCAGAAGAAAATACAATCTCGGATTTTTTATGTCGCTCTTAGCCGCCCAAAGAACCGCAGCAAATCCGACTATCGCTGCCATCGCGAACATCGGCATGGAAACGCCGTTCAGCCCCATTGGCGGAATTCCCGCGCCGGATATGAATTCGGACGTTACGAATGCGAATCCTATATTTACCATGTAATTCGCCATATACGCCCCCCACAATACGAGCGCGGACGCCAGGGAAATCCCCGAAAATGCCACGGAAAGCGACCGCGCCGACTTTTCCCCTAAGCACGGCCAAAAAAGCGCCATAAGCGCCGCGCACAAGAATGGGGCGCAAACCCCTGCGGTTAGTAAAATTGAAAATGAAGTTTCCATAAAATCCGTTTCCTAAGCAAATATTAAGACCATCAGCAACAGCACGCCCGCTACCATCCATTTGATTTGCGAGTTCGCCGAACAATCGTGAAGCTTTCTTATTCCCATGCCCGTTACGGAACATACGATTCCCAAGCCCCTCACCCAGAGCAGCTCTATTAGGAACAAGTCGACGAAAGTCGCAAGGAATGTGGCAAACCTTTGCTGGACTTTTTTGACGTAATAATTGTAAACGTCGTCAAACCATCCGTGGCGCTCGAGCGCGCGGTAAAGCGGCGGAAACTTGCGCTCTACGACATCGTATCCGCGGGTTCCGCCGTAAACGGCATAAGACAAAAGTATTCCTATGAGCGTCATAATAAGGGCGACCATTTCAAGGGTATGCATATGCGGAACAGCCTCAAGTTTGGAAATTGTCGCCTTTACAGTGTCGCCTACAAATGTCGTCGCAGCAGCGGGAATCAATCCGTCCATTTTGCCGTCAAACCAAACAATATCGTAAGCAAAGCTCCAAGCGCCTGCAAGGGAGTAGACCGCCAAGACCACCAGAGGAAGCGTCATCCAAACGGAGCTTTCGCGCGCATGTTCGGCTTTTTCGGAATTCGGCTTTCCCAGGAACACGTTAAAGAACAGCCTTCCCATGTAAATCGGAGTCAAGAAAGCCGCCCCCATTACCAGCCAAAATACAACAGAGTCGACAAGCTCTCCGCCAGCCGATTTCCCAAAAGCCGCCATCAGTATGGATTCTTTGCTGTAATATCCGGAAAAATACGGTATGGCTATAATCGAGAGTGTCGCAACCAAGGCGACCGCGGATGTAACCGGCATGCGCTTGAAGATTCCTCCCATTTTAAAGATATTTTGCTCGTGGTGGCAGGCGTGGATTATCGATCCGGCAACAAGGAACAATGTTGCCTTGAAGAATGCGTGCGTGGTCAGATGGTACATTGCAAGCTCGTATCCCAATCCTATTCCGACGCCCATCAAGCCCAAGTGCGCAAGCGTGGAATATGCCAGAATCTTTTTGATGTCGCTTTGCCCCAAAGCCCAAAGGCCGGCAAAAAACGCCATAAGAGCGCAAATAACCGTTACGAACTCAAGCACGCATGGAGTCAGGAATCCTATGGTGGAAAGCCTCACCATCATAAATACGCCGGCGGCGACCATCGTTGCCGCGTGTATGAGAGCCGAAACGGGAGTAGGGCCTGCCATTGCGTCGCCCAGCCAAACCTGCAGGGGAAACTGCGCGCTCTTGCCTATAAAACCGCATGTTACAAGCAGCCCCATTGCAGTCGACGCCCGCGCGGGGTCCGTTTGGAAAATCTGAGCCATTTCGACAAAGTTCGTAGTGCCAAGAGTCGTCCAGCAGAATATTATCCCCAAGAGGAATCCAAAGTCGCCAACCCTGTTTACAATGAATGCTTTTTTCGACGCCTCGCGCGCCGCAGCGGTTGATGAATAGTGGGCAATCAGCGCGTACGAGCTGAATCCTACAAGTTCCCAAAACACGAACATCATTATCAGGTTGGACGACAGCACTATGCCCGTCATCGAGAACATAAAGAAGCTCATTCCCGCAAAAAACCTGCCCTTGCTCGGGTCGTCGTCCATGTATCCGACGCTGAATACATGTATGAGAAATCCCACGAAACAAACCACAAAGAGCATATTTTTCGTCAGGCCGTCAAACAAATATCCGAAATCCAACCCGAAGTCGCCGAGCCTGAAAAGTTCGTGCGAACTTTTGAATATTGCGCCGCTGTCGGGCGCAAACATAACGGAAAGAACCATTCCGAGCGAGAACGCCGCCGACAATACAGAAAGCGCCGCGCCCCCCCATTTCGAAGTGCGCAAAAACAGCACCGTAAACGCCGCGCAGAAGAGCGGCACAAACAGGACCAGAGAAAGTTCGAAAGAAATCATATCAGTCTCCCAAGGTATTCATATTCTTTGTGGAAATAGTTCCGTCCACAACGAAGAGCCGGGTTATGATTGCAAGCCCGACAGCGACTTCCGCCGCGGCTATCGTCATAACGAAAAACGCGAAAACTCCACCGCGGATGTCTCCGTATTCGGAGGCGAACGCCAGCATCGCCAACATAGCCCCGCACAGCATGAGCTCCACGCACATAAAAATTATAATTAAGTTGCGCTTAAACATCGCACCCAGCAAACCTGTCGCAAACAGCATCAGCGCGGGGAATAAGAATTTTGCCAAAGAATCTTCCATAATAAGAACTCCCGTCAAAGCGTCTCCTTGTTTTTTATTTTGCGCGCGGGCGACTTGGATACCGCCATAACGCCTATCATTGCCGCCAGCAACAGGGCTCCCGCAATTTGAACGGGCAGCATAAATGTCGTAAACAGGCTGTAGCCGTAATTTTTAGCCACAGACAAAACGCTTGTCGCCTCGGCGTTGCGCTCCGCCGAATATTTCGCCAAGTCTGGATGGAAGAAGGCGACAACAGCCCCAGCCAAAACCCATAGGATTAAAAGCGCTATTTTTTTCCAAAGCGCAGACTGGTCGTTTCTGTCTCCGATTAACATCACCACAAAAACGAAAAGCACCAACACTGCCCCCGCGTAAACCGAGACCATTAGGAATCCCAGAAAATACGCCTTCATTAAAATCATAAGTCCCGCCACGCCCAACATTGAAACCAGCATTGACATAGCGGCATTGACGTATCCGCGCACCATTAGCACGCCCAAAGCGCCCAACATCGCCATTGCGCAAAACGCGTAGTAAATAAAATCTTCCATTAATGTTTCCTCCCGAATTCGGAGTTGTCCTTTACTTTTTTCCACTTTTTTATGCGGTCGGGCATTACGCCGCCCGCAGCGTAAAGCGCCTGCTTATTCCGGACCAAACCGGCGCGCGTTGCGGCGTTGATTGAAAACTCGTTCTGAAGCACAATGGCTTTTTCCGGACAGGCCTCCTCGCACATTCCGCAAAATATGCAGCGCGACATATCTATTTTAAATTCCTTCGGCGCTTTTTCAATATACGCGTAGGGACTGTCCGGAGATATCTCTCCCGGAGTTACCCTAATCGCCTTTGAAGGGCAGACAAACTCGCAAAGCTGGCAAGACACGCATTTTTCCCTTCCCTCCGAGTCGCGCACGAGCGTCGGAGCCCCGCGGTAGCCTTTCGGCAGAACGGGAGGCTGGTCCGGATACTGCAATGTAACGCGCGGCTTAAAAATGTTCTTAAATGTTATAAACAAGCCTGAGACTATTTGAGGCAGATAAGTGCGCTCAAGCAATGTCGGAGATTTTCTTTCAACTACTATAGCCATTTTCGCAGAGAGTTTAAATTGAGACGAATACGAGATATGCCACGAAGTTTAACAGCGCCAGCGGCACCATAGCTTTCCAGCCTATTCGCATTACTTGGTCGTAGCGGAAGCGCGGGAGTGTCCAGCGCACCCATATGAAGAAGAAAAGCATTGCCGCAATTTTCACAAGAAACGTCAGAAGCGAGAGCGCCGAACTTATCCAGCCCCAAGACTCCGGCCAAACGAACCCCGGGAAGGGATTCCAAGCGCCGAGAAAAAGCGTTATAAAAAGCGACGAGCCCACCACCATATGCCCGTATTCGCCGACGAAGAATAAGCCGAACTTGAAGCTTCCGTACTCGGTGTGGAAACCGCTCACCAAGTCCGTTTCGCTTTCTGCCATATCGAAAGGCAGCCGGTTTGTCTCCGCAAACAGCGCTATCAAAAATATTAGGGCTGCAACCGGCTGGGTTATGCAAAACCAAAGTCCGGATTGGGCTTTGCCGATTTCGAACATGCTCAGCGGGCTGTCCACATTGGCGTTTGTTCCCACCATTAAAACAACCGACAAAACCGAAAGCCCCATAGCCAGCTCGTAGCTTATCACCTGCGCCGACGCCCTCATTCCGCCCATATACGGGAACTTGCTGTTGGACGACCAGCCAGCCATTATCGCTCCGTAAACGCCCAAAGCGCCTATCGCCAGCGCAAACAGCAGCGACACGTCAAAATTCGCCACTGCAAGCGGAGCCATTACTCCCCCGTCGGTCCAATATACACCGAACGGTATCACGCACGCGGCTATGAGAACCGGCGACAGCGCCATAACCGGAGCTATCATATACCAGAACTTGTTTACATGCGCCGGCAAAGGATCTTCTTTCAAAAGGAACTTTAGCCCGTCCGCAACGAGCTGCATTAGCCCGTTCTTCTTGAGGAAATTACCAAGAATCGGAATCGCCACGACTATCGGAATCGCAGTGCGGTTGGGCCCGTAGCGGCCTTGGATGTACGCGCAAACTTTGCGTTCCGCCACAACGCTCAGGCCCGCAAAGCTCATCACTACAACCACGCACACCAGCGAGAACACCACTTTAAGAAGTATGTTCAGCGCGAACTCGCACGCCGTCGGGCACGCAGGCGCAACTTCCGCGGCGTCGGCGAGAATCGCAAAATTTGAAAAGTTTAGAATGAAAGCGTCCATAAATAGCCTATTTCGTTTCGGACTCCCGCGCGGAAGCCTCCGTTTGCGGATTTTTCTTTGTATAGTGCATTGCGTCGCTTTCGGGGAAGTCGATGTCCGCGAAAGCAGACGCGTCTATAAGTTTGCCTTCGTCGCCGACGTTCTCGCAGCCTTTCAACGCCGGAATTTCGGCGCACATGCGCTTTCTGACTTCGGATATCGAAGGCATGGCAAACGACTGCTTTGATACATCGCGCAAGACGGTAAGAAGAAATGATATGTCGCTTATCGTGTCTTTCGGAGCCTCTACGGCTTTTTCGAAGCGCTGTATGCGGAACTGGCGGTTTATCCACATTCCGTATTTTTCAAACTCTCCGCGCATTGGCACGCAAATCTTGGCTATTTGGCTCGTCGAATTTTCCAAGGCGCCGCAATAGATTATGTTTGCGGCCTTAAAATCCTTGGGTTCAAAGCCCAAATCGTTCAAGTCTTCGCGGAAGCACAAAACAGTTTTCACTTCGCCCGCGCGCACGCTTTCGGCAAGCCCGCGCAAATCGGCTTTTGGATACTCTTTTACAAGGCCCGTTACAAAAGCCCCGCGCATATTGGGAGTCCTGTCGGCAGAGACAAGCTTGCCGTCGTCCTCTCCCAAATGGCTTACCATATGGACTTTCGCTCCGCAGGCCTTTGCGAGTTCTGCTATGACAAACTGCTCCTCGACAGTCTGCCATGCGTTGGCAACTATCGCGATATTGCCTAGCTTCATAATTTCCATACATCTGTCTATGGCGTATTGAAGCTCGCATGGCGACGAATCTATGCGCGGAACGCTCAAACGGTTCTTTTGCTCGAACCTCCTGTATATGTACCTGCCCGAATCGCTCATCCAGGTTTCGTTAACCGCCTGGTTGCGGCGCGGAGTTATGCGGTAAATTTTGCCCTCGCGCGACCACACGCGGGTGTTCACGCCCGCGCTGCTTTCGGCGCATATGCTCTTTGTAGCCTTGAGGAACCACGTGCGCATTTGGAATCTGAACGCCTTTTCCGTGAGGGCGCCAACAGGGCATCCGTCGACAACGTTTAGCAGGTAGTTGCTGTCGTTGTCTCCGCCGGGATAGACGGATATTTCAGTTTTGGAACCGCGCTTTGTAAACCCGAAAATATCCCTGCCGATGAACTCCCTGCAAAAGCGTATGCAGCGCGAGCATTCTATGCAGCGCTCGGAGTCCATAATTATTTTGCCGGCGACCTCGACCCGCTTGGGCTTTACGTTTTTGTTCTCCACAAAACGCGACTCTGCGTTGCCGTATTTATGCGCATACTCCTGCAGCTTGCATTCGCCGGCCTTGTCGCAAATTGGGCAGTCGAGGGGATGGTTGAGAAGCAAAAATTCAATTACCGCTTTACGGCAGTTTTCAACTTCTTTGCTGTTTGTAATTATATGCATTCCCTCGGCGACTTTTGTTCCGCAGGCGATTGAAGGCTTGGGGGCGAAAGCTATTTTTACGGTTCCGTCGTCGTTTTTTAGCAGTTCCCCAGTGGCGCGGTCGCGCGCGGGCATTCCGGTATAAATCAGGCACATTCTGCACGAACCGGCAACCTGAAGGTTCGGATGGTAGCAAAAGTACGGAATCTCAACCCCGACGCTTCTGCAGGCCTCAAGAACATTTTGTCCGGCGAGAACCTCGCAGTCGACGCCGTTTATATTCACGTTTACGGTTTGCTTTTCCATTTTTAAATAAGTCTGTATGCGTTGTTGTCGGCGCGCGCCTGCCCGCCCATGGTCTGCTGGCGGCGTATCTTCTCGCAATATTCGTCCTTGAACTTGCCCAAGTTGCTCTGGGTGGGCCACGCCGCGCCTTCGCCCAGTGCGCAGATTGTCCGCCCGCACATATTGTCGGCGACGCTCATCAGAAGCTCAACGTCTTCCGGCCTTCCCCAGCCTTCGCAAATTCTGCGGGTTATGCGGGACATCCACAATGTTCCCTCCCTGCACGGAGTGCACTGCCCGCAGCTTTCATGGGCGTAGAATTGGTTCAGGTTGGCTAGAGCCTCGACGATATCGACCGTGTTGTCCATAACAATCACGCCGCAAGATCCCAGAGCCGTCCCGCACGCCATAAACGACTGCGCATCCAGGCGTATGTCTTCGGTGCGTATTTCCTTCTCCGAGCCGTCGGGCTGCTTTACGCGGAACTTTTCGTCCCACTTTAAAATTTTCATGGAAGAACCGCCGGGAATTACCGCTTTAAGCCTGCGCCCCGGAAGCGGACCGCCGCACAAGTCGTACAAAAGTTCCCCCAAAGTGCAGGCGCCCGAAACGATTTCGTATCGCCCCGGCTTTTGAACCAGACCGCTGACGCCCCAAATGTGCGTTCCCGGATCGGCGGGGCTGCCAATCTTCGACACAGCCTCCCCGCCCTCTTTAAACACAATCGGAACCCAACAGAGAGTCTCCACATTGTTGACGACAGTCGGGCAATCGTAGAGCCCCATCGCCGCGGGGAAATACGGGGGCTTTATGCGCGGATAGGCGCGCCCGCCTGCAAGCGAAGAAATTAAGCCGGTTTCCTCTCCGCAAACATAGCATCCGGCCCCGCGGCAAACGGTAATGTCGCATCCGTATCCGCTTCCGCAGATGTTTTCGCCTACAAAGCCTTTAGCCCTTGCTTCGGCAATTGCGTTTATTAAAATTCTGTATCCGTTTGTGTATTCGCCGCGGATGTAAATGAAGGCCTGCTTTGCGTTAATCGCGTAAGCGGTGCACATTATGCCCTCTATCAATTTGTGCGGATCCTGGTATATTATCAACCTGTCCTTGCATGTGCCGGGCTCGGACTCGTCGGCGTTGCAAACCAAATATACGGGCTTGCCGCTCTTTCTATCGACAAATTTCCATTTCATGCCGGTCGGAAATCCCGCCCCGCCCCTGCCGCGCAGCTTTGATTTCTCCATCTCGGCGCATAGTTCCTCGCGGGGGCGCGCAACCGTATTTTTCAGTATGCCGTATCCCCCAACGCTCATGTATTTCTCGATGGACGCGTTCCAACCTTCGAGGTCTATATGTTCGTAAATTATTCTAGTTTGAACCGCTGCCATAAATTAGCCTTTGTATGCCGGAGAATTAAAGTCGCCGCCGCCCGCGGGCTTCTCCCAAGTGGGCGCCGGGGCGAGACCGCCGGAAGCGTCGAGCTCCTTTAGTTTTTCCACAAATTTTTCGGCGTCCTCCGGCGGAACCCCGTCGAAGAGCTTGTCGTTTACCTGCACATTTGGAGCCTTCGCGCAATTGCCGAGGCACTCGACAAATTCAAGCGTGTAAATGCCGCGGGTTTCGCCAATCGGACAATTTATAATTTTTGAAATTTCATGGCCCAACTTTATCGAACCCGCCATCGCGCAGGAAAGCGTTCGGCACACTTTTATGTGCACTCTTCCGCGCGGTTCGGAGGAATACATGGGATAAAACGACAGCATCCCGTAGATTTCAATGGGCTGAACCCCCAATTTGCCCGCGACGTATTTTATCGCGTCGTCGTCAAAATACCCGAACTGTTCCTGAATCAGATGCATTACCATCATCGCCGCGGATTTCTTCTTTGGGTATTGGGCGATAATGGCGTCGCATTTGGCTTCCAAATCTGAATTGATTTCCATCTGCATTCCAATCTAAATGTGTTATCTGTCGCACTCCCCGAGGACAAAGTCGAGCGAGCCCAATATTATGGCGGCATCGCTCATATGGTGCCCGGGCAGAATTTCCTGCAATGCGCTCAGGCTCACAAACGAAGGCGAGCGCACTTTTACGCGGTACGGCACACCGCCGCCATTGCTCATCACATAAAATCCCAAAGCACCCTTGGGATTGTCCGCCTCGAAATACGCCTCGCCCGCGGGAATGTCGGGGCCCTGGGTTATAAGGACAAAGTTGTTTATCAAGTCCTCCATATTGCGCAATACGTTGTCTTTCTTGGGCAGGGAAATCATTTTATCGGCAACATTTACGGGGCCGTCGGGCATCTTTTCAATGGCTTGGCGGACTATTCTCACACTCTGACGCATCTCCTCTATGCGCACGAGCCAGCGGTCGTAGCAATCGCCGTGCATGCCTATTGCGACGTCGAACTCGTATTTGTCGTAGCCCAGATACGGTACGTCTTTGCGCAGGTCGGTTGCGACGCCGCTTCCGCGCAAATTGGCGCCGGTCAAGCCCCATTGCATAGCCTGCTCGGGGGTTATGACGCCTATTCCAACAGCTCTGTCCATAAAGATTTTATTGCGCGTTATAAGGGAATCTATTTCGTCCAAAGCCGGAAGGAACTGGTTGGCAAACTCGTTGACGTTGCCGAGCCACCCCTCCGGAAGGTCGTTGGCAAGCCCGCCTATGCGGGCGTAGGACGATGTCATGCGCGCGCCTGTAAGCTGCTCAAAGAGCGTGCAGAGTTTTTCCCTCTGCGTATAGCAGTACATGAAAACAGTCCAAGAGCCAGAATCCATGCCGTACGCAGCAAGCCCCACAAGATGGCTCGCCATGCGCGAAAGCTCGCAACAAATTACGCGGATTGCCTTGCACCTTTCGGTAATTTCTATGCCTGCAAGCTTCTCCACGCACTGGGCGTAGGCTATATTATTGCACATCGGCGCCAAATAGTCCAAGCGGTCGGTAAACGGTATAAACTGGTTGTAAGTCAGATTCTCCGCCATTTTTTCCTGCCCGCGGTGAAGATAGCCCACCATCGGGTCGCAGCGGGTTATCAAGTCTCCGTCCAATTCGAGCTTCAAGCGCAAAACACCGTGGGTCGCAGGATGCGAAGGCCCCAAATTGATAACCATCTTTTCGCCAATTCTGCCTTCCGCAAGACCCGCAGGTTCGGGATATGTAAATTCTTTGGTTTCCATATAAAAAAGCCCCCTTATACATTGTCAGCGCCGCCGCATTGTCCGTCCAAGCTGCGGGGCTCTCGTTCCGCGCAAAATTCCGTTCCGCACGACGGCGAATGGAAAGGCCCACCGTTTTCCGGCGCTGGAACCACTTTTGTAACATTCTCGTTGCCCTCAAAAGTTTCAGGCAAAGGCGCGTCTCTTCCCGCTAGCGGGAAATCTTTTCTCAAAGGATGCCAAGGATACGCATCCCACATAAGAATGCGCCTTAAATTTGGATGCCCTTCAAAATTTATGCCCATTAGGTCGAACGCCTCGCGCTCCAGCCAGTCGGCGCCCTTGTAAACCGAACATAAAGAAGGCAAAACGGGGCTATCGGCGCTTTCGCACATTGCAACCAGACGTATGTAGCGCTTTTTTGTGTGCGAGAAAAAATGGTAAACCGCCCCAAACCTGCGCTCGGATT
>CALXLN010000133.1 GCA_944389215.1 uncultured Opitutales bacterium | reverse complement strand
AGACTTTAAACTGGATTTCTCTTCCTGAAAAAGCCCTACGCAAGATTGGGCGCATAAAATTTGCGCCTACAATACTGACTTTGTGTTTGCTTCTATTGACACAATTTGCGCTTGGGGAGCATGAAAGGGCCATATCCATGATAGCGGGCGTTTCCGGCATAGCAATACATCTTTTAATCCACGGTGCCAGCGAAAAATTGGAGCGCATGGCGGCTATGAAAAATGAATTTGCAATAAAGCATGCAGGATTGGCGGCATTTATATATTTGGAATTGATAGACGCTTCGTTCTCGCTAGACGGTGTATTGGGGGCTTTTGCGCTGACAAAAGACGTGGTTGTAATAGCGATAGGCTTGGCCGTTGGAGCATTCTTTGTAAGATCTTTGACGATAGTTCTCGTTGAGAAAAAAACACTGGAGAAATTATTGTATCTCACGCACGGGGCTTATTGGGCGATAGGCGCTTTGGCGTGCATTATGCTGATAGCAACATTTCATGAAATTCCCGAGGCGGTAACCGGAACCCTTGGCATGCTTCTAATATTGGCGTCTTTGGTTTCTTCTATAAAATACAATTTGAAACGCAGAAAATAATTTTAATCGCCTCCGTCGCATTTAGCGCAAAAAAAAACGCCGGGCTTGCAAAAAAAACGGCGTTTTTTTATTGTTGCGGGGCCAATGCGGCCGGCTATTCGTATTCGGATTTTATTCTTTCTATGGCGTCTTTCATATTGTGGCGCACAATAAGGCTGCGTTTCATATATATAATGTCTTCGGCAATGTTTGTGCAGAGATCGGCTATGCGCTCAAGGGCTTTCGAGACCAACAGGTAGTTGATATAGCACATTGCGCTGTCGGGATTGTTTTTTATTCCTTCGGCGACATTGCCGTAGCATCTTCGGTTTTCTTCGTCAACTATCGCGTCATCCGAGCACACCCCTATTGCGAGCAGTTCGTCCGATTGCAAAAATGCATCTATGCTGGTCTTTAGCATATATACCGTCCGGGAGGTCATGGTTTCAATGTCGAACGGGATTGGGACGGGATTTTCCGTGCGGATGAAAGACACGCGCTTTGCAATATTAGAAGCCATATCTCCTATATGCTCCAGCTCGTTGTTTATTTTTAGCACGGTTATGACAAACCGCAAGTCGCTTGCCACAGGTTGATGAAGGGCGAGAATTTTCAGGCATTCCTCCTCTGTGTCCACTTCAAGTTTGTCGATATCGTAGTCCGCGTTTATGACTTCGCACGCGAGGGCGGGAGAAAGCTCGCGCAGGGCTTTTACGCTCTTGCGGACATTTTCTTCAACGGATATGGCGACCTTTAAAATTTGCGTTTTAAGCTTTTCCAAGTCTTTTCTCAGATGACTGTTCATATTAGCCGAACCTTCCTGTGATATAGTCGTTTGTTGCCTTGTTCTTTGGATTTGTGAAAATTATTTTTGTCTCTCCAAATTCAACTAAATTGCCCTCGTAAAAGAATGCGGTAAAGTCGGAGACGCGCGCGGCCTGTTGCATATTGTGGGTTACGATTGCTATTGTGTATTCGCCCGCAAGTTCCGCAATCAAATCTTCTATGCGCGCCGTTGATTTGGGGTCTAGGGCGCTGCAAGGCTCGTCCATCAGCAGGACTTCGGGGCTTATTGCAAGCGCGCGGGCTATGCACAGCCTTTGCTGCTGGCCTCCGGACATACCGATTGCGTTGGCATTGAGGCGGTCTTTTACTTCGTCCCACAAGGCTGCGCGCCGCAGGGACATTTCCACAATATCGTCAAGTTCGCTTTTGCGTATTGCTCCCTTCAGCCTCACACCGTATGCGACATTGTCGTATATGCTTTTGGGAAACGGATTGGGGCGTTGGAATACCATTCCGACCCTGCGCCGCAGCTCGACGACGTCTAGCCTGGGATGGTAAATATCTATTCCCTCAAGTGCGAGCAATCCCGTGGTTTTGCATCCTTCCACGAGGTCGTTCATCCTGTTAATGCATCTTAGAAACGTGCTTTTTCCGCATCCGCTAGGGCCTATTATGGCGGTTACTTTCCCGCGTTCCAAGCCCAAACTGACATTCTTTACCGCATGAAACTTTCCGTAATACACGGAAAAACCGGACGCTTCGACAATATTGCCTGGGCCTGATTTCGGATTTGCTTCGGGCGATTCTTTCATAATATTGGAGTGTTTCTTTTTTTCTATTTCTAGTGTTGCATTCATTAAACTCTCGTCCTTTTTTGCATTCTTGCGCGCAGCCATATTGCGGCGAAATTCAAACTTAGAACTATGGCTATAAGGGTAAGCACCATGCCGTATTGAACGTGTGCGACGCGTTCGGCCATTTCGTGTTCGGAACAAATATTGTATATATTCCATGGGAGCGCTGGGGTTGCCTGCGTGAAGATTTCGGTTATTGCAAGAGCCGCTCCCGTGCTTGTTGCGGCAGTGAAAATAATAGGGGCGGTTTCTCCGGCGGCGCGCCCCATAGATATTATTATTCCCGTAAGCATCGCAGGAAGGGCCGACGGAAGTATCACCGTGCAGATTGCCTTCCATTTTCCCGCGCCCAATCCCAGGGCAGCTTCGCGGTAGGAATTCGGAACGCTTTTAAGCGCTTCCTCGCAAGAGCGGATTATCGTTGGAAGGATTAGCAGCGCCAGGGTTATAGATCCGGCAAGGACGCTCTTGCTTTCGGACACCTTCAATGTGTTTATTAAAAAAGCCAACCCGAACAACCCAAACACGATGGATGGCACTCCAGCTAACGTGCCTACGCAAACTCTGAGGAATGAAACAAAAGAATTATTTGCGGCGTATTCTGCGAAATATATTGCGGCTATTATTCCCAGCGGAGCCGCTATGAGCATGGCTCCAACCGTAAGGTAAAATGTTCCCAATATCATGGGCCATATTCCGCCGAATATGTTTGAATCGTATGGGTTGTCGAAAAAGAATCCAAGATATACAGTATAGTGCGGCTGCATCATGGCGTCGAAATTTTTCTTTATGTAGGAAAACATTTTTTCAACGGGAGTCCCTTTGAAAAATTCCTCGGTTTTTACGCGTGTTGAAATTTCGTTCCCGTTTTCGTCGCGGTCGTGAATTGTTATTTGCTCTATTGAATTTTTGAAAACTTCGCGCGCCAAATCCATGCGTGGTTGGCCGTATTTTTGTCTGGTAAGCTTGAGAGATTCCTTTTCAGCGTCCGTTTCGGGTCCGAGCAGTTCGGACACTCCGCGCTTAAAGGTTTCGTAAGCGGCGTTTTCACGGCGCAAGCTTTCTTTGCGTTCCGTTAATATTGCGGTAACATCGGTAGTCAATGCGCGTCTTAAGAGATTCCGCTGGGAAAACCCGAACTTTCCGGCTTTGGCAATGCTTTCTTTGCACAGGTCGGATATTCCGTCCTTTTGAAGCGAAAGTATTTCCGCCAGCGAAAATGATGTTCCGTCGGAGTGCGCGGATTTTACCATCCTGTCGACTTCAGCGATGTAGCTTTTCCAAATTTCCGCGGAAAATGCGTCCGCCGCGGCCTTGCGTTTTTCCCTCGGCAGGGAAACTATGCGGGACATTTCCTCTCCGGATTCGGAGATTTTTTTTAGGGCCTCGGCTCTGGTTGCGTTAATGGAGCGCTCTATTTGCGCGGAAAGCCCGGAGTACTCGAATTTGTTAAACATCTCGTAAAGCGGCGCCCGCGCGGCTTGAGAGCGGCCGACCCGTTCCTTGATGGAGGCGGTTTCGTCATAGTCGAGGTTTTCGCAAAGGAATTTCTCGTGTTCTACTGTGGCGTCAAAGATAAAGGCGTTGGAGCCGTTTATTATTATAGGGAGCAAGAATACCGCCACTGCGGCGGCCATTAGCGCGAGCGAAGAATACGCTATCGCCGTGAAAGATTTGTCTAAAAGTTTTCTAGTGCGGGTTGTCATATGCGTTTATTTCTTTTTAAGCTTCATTCCCGATCCCACCCATTGGCTTGCAGCGTTCATTAAAAGCCCCGCGACAAGCAGACAAAAGCTCATGGCAAAAAGCACATGGTAGCGCGCGGAGCCCGTGCTTTGGTCGGCTTCCCCCATTTCGCCTGCTATTGTGGCCGTGAGCGTGCGGACGGGCTCGAAGAAATTATAGAATGGTTCGGGGATTTTAAGCGCGTTTCCGCTGGCCATCCACACAACCATCGTTTCGCCGACTACCCTCATGAAACCGAGGATTATGGCAACCGCTATTCCGCTTTTTGCGCACGGCAAAAGGATTTTAAATATGGCTTCAAACCTGGTGCTTCCCAGAGCGAGTGCGCCTTCGCGCATGTCTCGGCCTACGGCGGAAAGGGCGTCCTGCGAAATGCTTACGATTGTAGGAAGCGCCATAATCGCCAGTATCAGAGACGCATTGAGGGCGTTTGTTCCGCTGGATATTTTAACATTGAAAAGTTCTGCCGCGCCCCAGAATACAAGGGCTGCCGCGGCGCATGGGAACGCAGCCCGGAAGATTTTTTTTGCGGAGGATTTCTTTTTCCCAAAAAGTTTTGCGGCGAAAAATTCTCCGATTAAAACGGATGATACTAGCGCAATGGGCAAGCCCGCGATAATTGAGGCGATCGACATCATCGCCCCGCCGTGGTTTTGCAGTATCGGCGCAAAAACCACCAGCGCGAAAAAACCATACGCAACCGATGGCACCGCGGCAAGCAGCTCCACTACGGGTTTGAATTTTTGAGCCAAGTTATGCGGAAGAATTTCGTTTAAGCATACCGCGGCGATTACTCCGAGGGGGACGGCAATAACGCATGAGCCTATTGTTACCATCAAGGTTCCATAGAATATCGCGAGCGCTCCGAAATGCGGATCGGCGTCCTTAGACGGCGTCCAAGCGGTGGATGTAAAAAATTCCTTTACATAGGAAAAATTTTCAAAAAACGGAAGAGCCTCTTTTGCTATGAAAAACAGAATGAAGATAATCGAAATGGTCGGAATCGCCGTTATTGCAAGCAGCATTGAGCGTCCCGCATATTGGCAAAACGCCTTGAAAGCACTGTTATGCCTGTCCATTATCAGCGATTTTGCGGCCGGATTTTTTCTTTTATAGTCTTTCATAACAAAAGGGCCTTTCGTTTGGTTCAAACGCGGTGGTCGCGGATTTTATTCGCAGACGGGAATGTATCCTAGGTCTTTTATAATTTCTCTTCCTTCTTTGGAAAGATGTAGCGTTACGAAATTGTAGATGTCCGAACCCATTTTCGGGTAGGCGTCAGTGAACATATACAATGGTCTGGCTATGGCGTATTTGCCTGTGGATATGCTTTTTGAGGTCGGCAATATGCCGTTTACCGAGAGGGGCTTTACGGTGTCGTCCACAAATCCGAGCCCGACGTACGCTATGGCGTTTTTAGTTGTGTTTACGCGCGTTCTGGCGTGCCCGTTGGAGCCGACGTATTCTGCGTTTTTGGCTACATCCTTTTTGTGGAGGACGAGTTCGTTGAAGGTTTCGTAGGTTCCGCTGTTGGTGTCGCGGGACACGATTATTATTTGTGCGTCGTCTCCGCCAACCTCTTTCCAGTTTGTGATTTTTCCCGTGTAGATGTCAGCGATTTGCTCCAATGTAAGGGTCGAGATTTTATTTTGTGGATTGACAATAACAGCTAGTCCGTCGAACGCCACTACATGGGCTACGGGCATAATGTTCTTTTCAACGCAGCTTTTAAATTCTGCGGGCTTCATGAACCGGGACATATTTGCGATGTCGCAAGCTTTATTCATAAGGCTTTTAACTCCGTTTCCGCTGCCTGACTCGCTTATGGTTATGTTTACGTCCGGGTGGTTTTCAGAGTAATAGTCGGCGAAAGCCTTTGAAATCGGTCCGACAGTCGTCGAACCATCTATTACTATTTTATTTTGCGCTGCGACCGACTGGAAAGCCAGTCCCAAAGCCGCGGCTGCGGTTATAGCCAAAAGTTTGCTTAATTTTTTATTCATATCGTATTCCTTTCTTTCAAATGTTGATTTTTTAGAATAGTACCTGCATTTGCGCGCGCACGGCGTTTGCGTCGGAGTGTTGCGCAGCATGTCTGTTGCTTGCCGAACCGTTTAATTGCGCCCATTCATAGCCTATTTGGAATTTCAAATCATTGCCGATTATGTACCAGTTCAAACCTATATAGACGCTTTGCCCGGCGTTGTATGTAGTGCTTGCGTTGGCGTTGCGGATGCCGTCGCTCATCTTGATTCCCCTCCCGTCGGTGTCTATCCACGAATAGCGGACTGCGGGGGCGAGTTTGCCGAATTCTCCTATGTCGAATTTGTATTCCGCTGCAACGTTCACGCCCATAGGCATTGCATCTTGCGAATAGCCGTTTTTGCCGTTTTCAACTTGCGCCATAAGGAAGTCGCTCCAAATATCGAGCCCGAAAGCCGAGATTGCAATGTACGGATTTACGCCGTAAACCGCTTGGTGCGATGTTCCCGCAGTGCCTGCGACATTCATTCCGTTGGTGTAGGCGAAATTCACTCCAGCTTTAATCGCGAAATTGTCGATTTTAGTCGAATAGGAAACGTTTGCCGCGTACATGAGGGAATTGTCCGCGCCTTGAGGAACCGAAGTAGGATTATTGTTGTACGAGTTTGTAACCGACGCTCCATACTCGAGTCCGCCAATTGCGTCGATTTTCCCGCTCCAATAGACGCCGGTGTGCCTTCCTGCGAAACCAAGGCGCCTGCCGTTGTTGCCTTCGCTGAAATAGCGGGTCGCAAGCGAGCGTTCAACCGTTAGAAGCTTTGAAGCCGACATGTATTCTTCATAGGCGAAAGTGATTTTTTTGTATCCGAAATCCGCCGCTCCTTTTAGGAACTCATAGTCCAGTTTTTTGGTTATATACGCATATTCGAGATAACCGTCGGAAGATCTGGCGAGGTCTGCTATAACCAGCGCCGACCATCCCGAACCGAGATTTGCGTCCATGCCCAGAAACATTCTTCGCATGATGAAGTCGTTCTTTGCTTCCATGGACCTGGACGTACCGTTTGAATATTCGTCCACATTTATGTTTTCGTATTGGGTTTGGACTCTACCGATAAGTTTTATCGATTTAGTGGTTTTTTCTTTCGGGGTTATGGCGACCGAATCCTTCGCTATTTTGTCTGCTTCGGCGCGCGTTATTACGCCTTTACTTACAAGCAGGTCGAGAGTCGTCTTGTCCTGCGCGTTGACTGCGGCTGCGGTTCCCATCAAGAGAACCGCCGATAGAATTGTGTTTGTGAGTTTTTTATTCATACTTTGCGTTGCGTCTAAAACCGCCCTTTGCGATTTAAGACGCGGCACATTCTGCCACAGTGTTGTTCGGATTTGATTGCATGAAGATTAAATTTCTGTCAGCATCAAATTAGATATTGGCATAAAAAAATTTGATTATTATTCGCCAAATGTTAGAAGTTTGTTAGCGGTTAGATAACTGTTGACGCGCCGTTTTTTGGCGGCAATAGTTCGTGCCGAATTTTACAAAAACCATGAAAGACAAGTTAAAAACTGTTTTCGCGCGCATATTTATACCGGCCATAGCGACTTCAGCGGCGCTAATAGCCTTTCTTGCCGCGGCTAACTATTCAATGCTGGACAGGATATACTTGAGCTCCGTAAAAAAAATGCTCGTAAACTCCTCCGGGCTTATAAGCGCGTCAATATCGGAAAACGAGCCTATTGAAAAAATCTCCAAGAATTGTTCGGAATTCGGCAGAAATTCAGGAATCCGCACAACTATAGTGGGCTCCGACGGAAAAGTTCTCTTTGATTCGGACGCCGACAGCAATTCAATGACGAACCATTTGGGGCGCCAGGAAATAAAAAGGGCGCTTTCGGGCGAGACCAACTTTTCTCAGCACTACTCGAATACGCTCAAAACAAAAATGCTTTATATAGCAGTTCCTGCCGGCAAAAAGATTGACGGAGAGTATTCCCATTGCGTGCGCCAGGCGATGCCAATACAGAATTTGAGCGTTGCGAAGAAACTTTTCGGCTATGAAATTCTGATGTTGTCCGCCGCGGCGATATTGCTTTCGGGAGTGCTTTCGTATCTTATGGCGCGAAGAATCGGAAGGCCTTTGAAATCGCTTTCGATTGCCGCTTCCAAATTTGCGAAGGGAGATTTTGAAGCCCGCGCGGAAAAGTGCAGCATTCCTGAAATCGCCGAGGTCGGAGCCGCCATGGCGTCTATGGCTGCCGATTTGAAAGCGCGCGAGCACACGCTCTCAAGGCGCAACTGCGAGCTAGACGAGATATTTTCACACATGACGGACGCCGTATTCATTTGCTCCAGCGAGGGCCGAATCCTTAGAATGAACTCTGCATGCGCTAATATATTTTCCATATCTAAAGAGCCTCCGTTGCAAGCTGCGGAAGTGCTGAGAAATTCAAAGCTGCTCTCGCTGATTGACAAGACGTTCGATTCTCATTCGGAAACATCGGCTGAAATTGAAGTAGGCGTACAACCCCAGAAAACGTTTTCCGTCGTTGGAACCATGCTTCCCTACGAAAGCCGCGTTCCAAGGGCGATTTTTGTCATGCACGACATCTCTTACATAAGCGCAAACGAATCTTTGCGCCGGGAGTTCGTTGCGGGCGTTTCCCACGAACTGAAAACTCCCATAACAGCCATTGGAATTGCCGCGGAAACTCTTGAAGAAACCGAAAATCCAAGCGACAGGCAGCATTTCATTGAAGTCATCCAGAAGGAAGTCGAACGCGTCAATGTGCTGGTCGACGACATGCTTTTGCTTTCAAAATTGGATTTCGCATCAAACATGACCGAAAATTTCGGCGAACTTAATTTGCTTTCCGTCGTGGAGGAGGCATGCATATCGCATCAGAACGCTGCTGAAAAAGCGGGGGACAAAATTTTCGTGGACTGCGACGACGGCTTTTATGTAAAAGGCGATTTCACGCTTCTTCAAATAGCCGTGAGCAATCTCATCGGCAACGCGATTAAATACGGGGGCAAAGGCTGCAGCATTCATATTTCAGGCGCAAAGGTCGGCGACGATATAGCATTGACCGTAAGCGATACCGGGACGGGAATAGCAAAAGAGCACTTAGGCAGGCTTTTTGAAAGGTTTTATCGCGTTGACAAAGGGCGCTCGCGGGCGCTTGGCGGGACGGGGTTGGGCCTGGCGATTGTAAAGCATATAGCCATGCTGCATGGCGGAATGGTGTCGGTGAAAAGCGAGCTTGGAAAAGGATCTAGTTTTACAATAACTTTAAAATCGCTCTAAATATGGATGCAAAGAAAATTCTTGTCATAGAAGACGAGAAAAACATAGGCGAACTAATCGAATTCAATATCCGAAAAAGCGGATTTCAATCTTCTAGGGTTGATTCCGCAGAAGCCGCGCTGAAACTGCTCGCCAGGGAACAGTTCGACTTGATTCTTTTGGACTTGATGCTTGCGGGAATGGACGGTATGGATTTCTGCAAGATATTTCGCTCCTCAAAAGAGTTTAAACAGATTCCGATAATAATGCTTACTGCAAGGAGCGAGGATGCCGACATAGTAAGCGGCTTGGAATACGGGGCCAACGACTACATAACCAAACCGTTTAGCCCAAGGGTATTAATTGCAAGAATAAAAGCGCGTCTGCGCGATACGTCGGTTTCCGGCGACGAAGGTTCGGTGGTGTCGTACGCTGGAATAGTTATTAATAGCGAGTTTCACGAGGTCTGTTCCGACGGGGTCCCATTGTCCCTGACGGCAAACGAATTCATCTTGTTGCGGACTTTTTTGAAGAATCCCGGAAAAGTATTTTCGCGCGACGCAATCATAAAGTGCGTTCATGGAGAAGGATATCCGGTTACCGATAGGGCGGTCGACGTGGCTGTCGTAGGTCTTAGAAAAAAATTGGGAGCAAAGGGTGCTCTAATTGAAACGGTAAGGGGTGTTGGATACAAATTCTCCCGCTAAACGGAAGGATTTAAACCTGCTGGGAGCGAGACCGGTGGGTCGGGGCGAATTTGCCGCGCTCGACAACGTTTGGCGCATGGGGCCTTGCAGTTTGGTATAAAAATTTTGTGCCGGCGCGCAAAGGGGGCGGATATAAAACAGCGGCAGTAGCAACAAACGCAGTTGCGGATAAAGAAATCAGGATTGCGTCTTTTTTATCAATTCTTTGGTCTTTTCTATTTGCTGAGGTATGATTTTCTGCAGAGGAGAGTCCGGGTCTAAATCGGGAAGAATTGATTCCAGTACTTTTAGCGCTTCTTTGAATTTGCCGTTTTTAAGGAGCAGGGAAGAGTATATTCTTCTTACGTATATTTGCGGATCCGGCTGGGCTGCAACGGCGGCATATGCTTTTTCGGCTATGTCGAAGAATCCGGCTCCGATGGCTATCTGTCCCTTTTGGATGAGAAGCTCCTGGTTGTCTGGAAAAATTTTTAATGCGCGGTCTATAAATTTTAACGCTATGCGAGTTTGCCGTTTTTTTATGATAGCCATAAGTTCGGGAGTTCGCTTGTCTTTGGGCAGCTTTCCAATAATCCAATGGGGCGTGTCAAAGGCTATGATGCTTGCGCCTTGTGTCCAAAAAGTTATCATATAAGGGTCAATGGCCGTTGCCAATTCAATTGAGGCTATGCACGGGGCAATGTCTTTTTTCTCCCATTCAAGATAGCTTTTTATCCAAACAAAGTCTGATATGAGCGACCTATATCCTCCGAGTACCCCAAAGAGTACGCCGTTGCCCAGAGCGGCTCTTATAGTAGAGGAATCTACATTGTGCGGCGACACTTTCAAAGCCGCGTTTCGCGCCGGTATCGCGCAAATCCCCGCCAACGCTATTATCGCTATTGCCACCAAAGCCGGCTTTAAATATCTGTCTAAAAAAAAGCGCATAATGCTTAGAATTCGCGTTTTGAAAACGACCAAGCCGTAAGGAGGCAGAGAGCTGCCGCATATACTATTCCGTATCCCGCCGCGCCGAAAAACGCCTCCGGAAGTACCGGTTCAAATGCAAACGCTTCGGCGGCGCTAAAAATCTGAAAATCCGGAAATATTGTCGAAACAAAATTTGTAAAATTGGATTTTTCTCCGCCCAGCCCAAGGGTTACCGCGCCCATTAAGGATATTGCCAGGCACATGAACGATATTACTACCGAAAACAACAGCGATCTTGAAAACGAACAAACCGCCGACGCAACTGCCGCTATGCAGCAGAGTTTTATCCACTGTATGAAACAGCACGCCACAACTCCGGAATAGTTTATAGTTAATCCTGCGGACAGTCTTTGCGCCGATTCTCCGAAACTTGCTTCGGTATAAAACAGCATCGCGCAAGTTGCAGCCGCTATTATTGCGCAAAACAGAGCCAGCACTCCGGATTCCCCAAAGAGTTTACCGAACGCAAATCCTCCGATTCCAACGGGCTTTGAAAGCAGGGTAACAATTGTTTTGTTGTCGATTTCAGAATGGAAGAGCTGGCATGTTGAAACCACCGCTATGATGGAGCCGAAGAATCCTATCGCGCCGGAGCCGAAATCGAATACAAACCTTAACTGTTCGTGCCCAAGGTCCAGACGCAGAAAATACTTTGAAGAAATTACCAGAACCAGCGCGATAAGAGCAACCAGCAAAATAAGTTTTTGTCTGATTGCGTCGCGGAAGGTGTTTGCAGCTATCGTCAAGACGGATTTCATTTTGAAATTACCTTTCTGAAAAAGTCGTCCAGAGGAACTTTTGCATGTTCCGCTTTGGAAACTTCAACGCCTAATGATTCGGCGTATTTGCGTATTGCAGCCAGCTGCGAGGCATCTGCATTTTTTATGTCTATACGGGATGTGCGGCTTATTGTAAGCATGTCGTCCAGTTTGCCGATGGCGGCGATTTTTCCCTTTGAGAGTATCGCAACGCGCGAACACAGCTTTTCGACTTCGCTCATCATATGCGAGCACAAAAGAACCGTTTTGCCCTCTGATTTCAGCCTAAGTATTATGTCCGCCATGTCAGAGGCTCCAATAGGGTCCAGTCCCGACGCCGGTTCGTCGAGAATTAGAAGTTTTGGATTGTGCACTATGGCTTGCGCAAGTCCCGCGCGTTGAACCATTCCCTTTGAATAAAGCCCGATTTGCCGGTTTGCGGCGTCATCCAATCCGACGAGGCTCAATGCTTTCATGGCTGCGTTTTTTGCGCTGTCGTTGGACATTCCGCAGAGCTTTGCGTAAAATACGACAAGCTCGAATCCGGTCAGGAACTTGTAAAAGTACGGGGATTCAGGCAGGTATCCTATGTTTTGACGGGTTTGGCGCGCCATTTCCTTGCCGAATAAAAGGCATTTTCCGCTGTTTGGGCGCGTCAGCCCTAGAATTATTTTAATTGTCGTGCTTTTCCCGGCTCCGTTGGGTCCCAGCAATCCGAAGACTTCACCCTCTTCAACTTCAAGGGATATTCCGTCTACCGCTTGAATTCCTATTCCGCGGATTCCGTAGCGGAAGTATTTGCGCAGATTTTCAATTTTTATGACGCTTGGCATATTTAAAGTTCAATGTTACAACCCGCGTACTTGGCGGATGTTAAGTCTTCTTTTTCGTCTGTTGAGCGTATAAAGTCCGCCATTATGCGGGATAGTTCGTCGACGAACCCGCGGACTTCGGCTTTTTCTCCGACTGCCGCAAGATGCACTCTTCCGTCGTCGAGATTGCGGACAAAGCCCGACACTTCGTAGCCTTTGGCAATTTGAGCGGCCTTAAATCTAAAACCTACTCCTTGAACATGTCCGCCGTACCAAATTTGAAGCCTGTATTTGTCCGAATCCATAGTTTAAAGAATCGCATACAAATTTAATCGGCGCAACTTTTTTCTGTTTTTACCCTACAATATCAAATGCGGAATTTTTTTGCGAAATTTAATTGCCGTATGCGCAAAAAATACGCAAAACCTGCAATTTCCATGCGTGCCGCTGCTAAAAATCCTAATAATTTTGTAAGATTACATTTGAAATTTTGGAACCAACCGTATTTAAATTGGTCTTATGCTTAGTCTTTGAATTAACAAATTCACAAAAAACAGGGAAATAAATGGATATAAAAAAAGCAGTAATAAGCGTAGCCGCAGGTTGCGCGATGTTCTCGACGGTTTCGTTCGCGCAAACAAACGAAGACTATATAAAAACCTTTGGAATGATTATGTTTGAGCGCAACGGACTTTCCGAACTTAAACTCGAGAAGGCGGAGTTTGACGCGTTTGTGGCAGGAATGAAAGCCATGAACGACGGCGGAAAACTTCCCGAAAACATTCAGGAAATAGGTCCTAAAATGATGGAATACTTGCGTGCGCGCGCGGAAGCTAACGTGGCAAAAGAAGCCGAAAAAGCTGAAGCTGAAGCCGCGGAATATTGGAAGGAGCTTGAGAAGAAAGAAAATATCATAAAGACTCCGTCGGGGTTGGCGTATGAGATTATAGAGAAGGGATCCGGAGCGATGCCCGGTGAAAATTCAGAGGTAATCGTAAACTACGAGGGTAAACTCATCAACGGCAACGTATTTGATTCTTCAATTAAACGCGGCGAACCCGCACAGTTTAATCTTTCAAAAGTTATCCCCGGTTTCCGCGAAGGTTTGCAGAAAATCGCCAAAGGCGGCAAAGCCCGTCTTTACATCCCAGCAAAACTAGGCTATGGCAACCAGCCAGTTCCGGGGATTCCGGTCAATTCCACTCTAATTTTTGAGGTGGAAATGATTGACGTTGATCCGCAGGGGGCTGCTCCGGCACCCGCCGCGCCGGCAGCTGAAAAGAAATAGTAGATTTTGCGTTTATACTACCAACGCCGCTGGATGTTTTTAGTCTAGCGGCGTTTTTTTGTGTGAAAATGTGCCGGTAAATTTTGCAATAAAAATCTCCGCACTTGTAATGTTTTATGTTAAATAAAAAAACGTCGAGAATCTTCTTGACTGAAAAGGTCTGCATGTGCATTCTCAGACCTCATAAATTTCGAGCGGTAGCGCAGTCTGGCTAGCGCATCTGGTTTGGGACCAGAGGGTCGGGGGTTCGAATCCCTTCCGCTCGACATTTTTTTGTATTTGGCGATAATGTGCGGCAAGTTTTCTCGGTTAAAGGAATATCGCATTCAGCTTGGAGATTTGACAAAGTTTTAAGCGTGTTTTGCCGCTGCGCCCGGAACTTGTTTATGCCCGAAAATTTGGGACACACTGGGGATATTATAATAATCGGCCTCCTTTTTTATTAGGGTTTTTTACTGCTTAAAACGGTCTGCAAGCTTATTGCAATTCTACTTTTGCCAAATTTAGTACTGTTGTTTCTTTTTGGCGCTCGCTTTTTGCAGACTCTAGCCTTGTCGAATTTTCCTTGAATGAAGGGTTCTGGGGTATTCAGCAGCAATATAGGCAAATAAGCTTCATTTTTTTATTATGAAATTGGGGTCAACACCAAAGGTTGTGGAATAGGTTGATTTTTTAGATTTGCCTTTCATAGATTCACCCCGCATTCTACAAGTACTCTCAAGCGGTAATTTTCAAAGTTTCTGTATCCATAGGCTCTGCG
>CALXLN010000132.1 GCA_944389215.1 uncultured Opitutales bacterium | reverse complement strand
GCAGCTGCAATTTCCGCCGCAGCATTTGCATTCTTCCCCGTTATGGGCAGGGATTTTATACCGCCGCTAAACGAAGGCAGCTGCCTTCTTATACTGCAGCTTTCTCCGGACAGTTCCATAGACCGCTCAAGGGAAATTGGCCAGATAGTTCAAAAGATTCTGTCTAAAATGCCCGAAGTTAAAAGCGCAGGAATGAAAATCGGACGCGCCGAAAAAGACGACCACGCCGAACCCGTAAATATAGTCAAGTTCAACATAGATTTCGATACTTCAAAGCGCGCGCAATCAAAGATATTAAAAGACCTGCGCTCCAAGCTCGACGCAGTCGCCGGCATAACCTACTCTATAGGCCAGCCCATGGCACACCGCATAGACTATATGCTAAGCGGAACGCAGTCTCAAATAGCCGTCAAAATTTTTGGGGAAGACATGTCGGTTTTAATGCAAAAAGCCGCGGAGCTCTCCGAAAAAATAAAGGGACTAAATGGCGCAAAAGACGTAAACATTGAAAAGCAGGCGCGAACAACCCAAGTTAAAATTAAAGTCGACCGGCAAAAAGCCAAACTTTACGGCATCCAAGTAGGCAAAATAAACGATATGCTCCAAACTATGCTGGGCGGAAAGGCGCTGGCCCAAGTTGCGGACAACGAGGCGCTGTTTGACGTGTTCCTGAGAATGGATGAAAACCTGATTTCCTCAAAGGACAAATTGGGGGAAATTTTAATAGAAAATATTTCCGGAGAGAAATATCCGCTGTCCTCTTTTGCTTCGATAGAGAATTCAGCCGGAGCGAATCATATAAACAGAGAAGGATTAAAGCGCCGAACGGTCGTAGGGCTCAACACCGACGACGGCAATTCCGTGCGGCTGGCGGGCGAGATAAGAAAAATAATAGACAATTCCTTAAACCTTCCTTCCGGATACTATGCGAATATTGAAGGACAATTTCAAAACCGCATAGACGCTGGCCGGCGCATTGCAGTGTTGTTCGGATTTGCGCTGCTTGCAATATTTGCGTTGCTTTACACCCACTTTAAAAGCGCTGCGCTGGTTTTGCAAATTATGCTGGGAATACCGACAGCTTTCGCGGGGGGAATTTTCGCGACTTGGTATTTTATAGGAACGATGTCGGTTGCCTCCCTTATAGGAATGATAGCCCTTTCAGGAATTGCCGCCAGAAACACTATTATGATGATTTCGCATTACATCCATCTTATGGAATCTGAAGGCGAATCGTTTAGCGACCATATGATAGAACGGGGAACCTTGGAGAGGGTAAACCCGATTCTTATGACCGCGCTAACTGCGGCGCTGGCGCTCATACCGCTCATGTTTAATCCGGAAAGCCCCGGAAAAGAACTGTTGTATCCGGTTTCGGTTATGATTGTTGGCGGGCTTGTGTCGTCTACACTATTAAGCGTAATAGTAACGCCGGCCGCATTCAGGCTCTTTGGATCGCAGCCCGCAAAAGAGCGCTAAATATCCGCCGGCGGCGCTTAAAAATCGGCGTCCGCGAGAATCTGCCCAAATGATTTTCTCGAACGTCAAAACGCTGTTTTGGGAAAGCTTACCGCATATGCTATTCTCTGCCTATAACGACAGCGTAGTTGTTGCCTATATGGCTGCTTGCCACGCAAAGTATGCGTTTTGGATTTTGAGGCGCCTGCACTTCGTCGAGAGCGCGCACTCCGGAACGCTGGGGCCATATCTTTTCTCCCAAATAAAGCGATCGCAAAACGCAAGCCAGCGTCAGCAAAGACGACGATGTTTCTATATATCCCGTGTTAAAAACCGTTGTTACCATGGGAATTCCCGGGAAAATATCGTCGCGCAAAGATATGAATTTTGCATCCTGGGCGCATCCCCGCGGACTCCATACTATCATTTCTATTTCCTTTGCGGGCGTTGAAGAGTTTGCCAAAGCATCCTCAACCGCTTTTTTTAACCCTTCCGCCCCTATGTTTGCGGCGGTAAAATCGTCAATATCCATCGACATTCCATACCCTAGCACTTCCCCATAAATATCTGCTCCCCTGTCTTTCGCGCTTTCCAGATTTTCCACTAAAACCGCCGCGGCGCCTTCGCCCATAACAGTTTTAAAATCGGAATCGTAATAAAGCTTGAAATTCGCCTCCTGCTCTCCCGAACGCAAATTACCGACAAGGTCGTATCCGTCTATTTGCTGCTTGTAAATTTCGTCTGCGGCAATCGCCAGCATTTGCTTTGCCGCGGAATCCGAGATAATATCCGCCGCAAACGCCAGAGTTTGCAGCCCCGCATTGGGTCCGGAAGTCAATGTAATGTTTGCGCCTTTTATTTCGAGAGCTTTCGATACCCACCCCGCGGTGGAATTTGCAGTTACGTTTGAAAAACATCCAACATCTCCACGGCGGTCCGCGTTGCCGAAAACAGCATCCATATGGGCTGTTTCGCTCGACCCCCTGCAGACTGAAACCGCCAATCCCACATCTTCGGAATTATCGCGCTTTACGGCGAGTTTTGCAGAATCAAGTGCGCCTTTTGCGGCGATTGTCGCGTAAGTGCTTATGCGGTTCATTCCGCCGAAATCCACCCGCCTGTCAAATGTCCGCAAATTCGGAAGCTTTACCATTCCGGCAATTCTTGGGCTTTCAAAACGTTCAATTTTTTCTATGGCGACTTTGCCGGCGCACAAGTTTGGCAAATGTTCCGAGACGTTTACTCCAAGCGAACTAACCGCACCGATTCCGCTTATTACAGGGCGGACTCCCGAAGCGCGCCCACATTTGCGGCTGTTTACAAAGTCTCTTTTTGAAACTACTATCGCGGCGTTGTTCCCCGCAAAAGCGTAATTTGCCGATAAAAAGCAGTCGTAAGGGCCTTCGATTCCCTTGCCACCCACAGCGGTGATGTCGCAACCGGCGCGGGGGCCGGAATTGCGCAAAGTCGGCGGGATGAAACCGTCATTCATTGATATAAGCTGGCAAGTGGCCTCCAAGATGCCCGTTGCGCCCATGCAGTGTCCCATGTAGGACTTTGTCGAGGTTACCGGAATTTGCACGCCTCCGCAAAATTTTGCTATTCCCTTTGATTCGGATTTGTCGTTTGCGGCAGTTCCCGAACCGTGGGCGTTTATGCACCCGATCTGCCCAACATCCAAGCCGGCGTTTTTTACAGCGTTGCGCATTGTTCTATACGCGCCGTCCCCGCGAGGATCGGGCTGGGTGGGATGGTGCGCGTCTCCGGTTGTGGCATGTCCGATGACTTTGCCGTAACATTTAGCCTTGCGCAACAACGCTTTTGCATGGTTTTCCAAAACCCAAAAGGCAGCCCCTTCGCCGATATTTAATCCAACGGGAGTTGAAAACGGAGCAATCTTTTCCGGAGAAACCACTTTTATAGCGCTAAAACCTGCGTAGTTTGAAAGCGCCACGGCATCGGCCCCCCCCACCAATACGACGTCGCACTTTCCCGATTCGATAAGAGATTCCGCAAGTCCTATTGCGGCTGTAGAGCCCGAACACGCCGTATTCACCATCCAACATTGCGCGGAAGAAGACAATGCTTTGGCTATTACTTTGGGCAAGGAATAAAACTCCGACTGCAAAGAAATAGAACGGTTAAAATCGGGGCAATCAAAGCCGTATTTTTTTAGATACTCCACCTCGCCTGAATTTAATCCGGCGTTGCACGTGGCCAAAACAACAACCGCCCTTTCGAGTTTTGAGAAATCCAACCCGGCGTCTGCGACCGCCATGCGGGCTGCGTTTACCGCCATTCTTATGAAAGGATCGGAATATTCTTTAAGTTCGTCTTCCGACATATTCGACGCATAGTCGAAATCTTTTACTTCTGCGCACAAATGCGACACGAATTGCGAAGTATCTATTTTTGTGGCCGCGCCTATGCCGTCTCTACCCTCCCTGAGCGCTTTTAGAACCGTTGCTATGTCGTTGCCGAGAGGGGAAATTATGCTAATTCCGGTGATTGCAGCCTCTTTTTCAACGCCCCTCTTCTTCAAACTTTTTGAAACTGTCATTTTATCCCCCGCCCATACAGACGGTTCCATATGGGCCAAATTCCGTTTTGAATTCATTTCGTAAAAGCCCTTCCAACACTCCACAAAACGCTCGTAAAGCTTGTCTTCGCTCATTTTTGCAGGCTTGAACACCACATTCGCGCCGTTGTACTTATGCCACTGGCGGGAAATTATTCTGTTTTGCGAAAGCAGCCTGTCCCAATGAGGCGACCCTGGATACGGAGAAAATATAAAGAATTCCGAAGTCGTTATATCCGCAAACTCGCACAATTCCAGAACTCTGTCTGAAATGGAGTCGTCGTCCCAATCTCTTCCTATTCCAAAAGACGCAAAAAAGTTTATGTCCCTGCCTCTCAATTCGTCCACAAAAATCCTGAACTTTTCGCGGGCGGACTTGTCTCCCTGAAGCAGCCTGATGGAAAGGGGATCGACATTTAGCGTACAATAAAAATTGCGCACTCCGGCGCGCGCGGCGAGGTCCAGAAACGCAGCTTCCGAATTCAGCGCAAGCGTCGATGAAACAAAAAATTTCTTTCCAAGCGGTTCAACCGCCTTGAAGAACGCCTCGGCGTATTCGCGCACATTGCGATGCGGAAAAAACAGAGAATCGTCAGTGAGGTATACATTCTCGAATTTTAAATGGGAAACTTCCCGCACCGCCATGTCAACGGGCTTAAAACGCAGGCGCGTTCCCATATGGCGAGGAATTATGCACATGGCGCAATTATAAAGGCAGCCGCGCGTAAGCTGGATTAAATCCTCGTCCCAATCGTAGCATTTTTTATTGTAGAAAATATCCCTGCGCGGTTCCGGCATAGCCGCCATATCAACGGGTTTGGAGCTTTTGTATACGGGTTTTAAACATCCGTTTTTATAATCGTCCAAAAGTTCGCGCCAAGTGTACTCACCCTCGCCGATGCAGACCGAATCGGCTATTCCGGCAAATTCCTCCGACATAAACGACGGAAACATTCCTCCGACGACAACTGTTTTCCCGCGCGCCTTGCATTCCGCGGCTATCTCGAGGGCGCGCGTGCCTTGGGGGGTAAAAGCGTTTATAGCGTAAATGTCGGTGCCGTCTTCAAAATTTATTTTTTCTCCGGCATTGTCGTCAACAAAGTTTATTTCCACATCCTCAGGAGTCAGGCTTGCCAGTATCGGAATCCCCAAAGATGGTGGGCATGTGAATTTGCCCACGGTGAAGAATTCCCTTTCGGTGGACATCTTTTCAACCGACTCTAAAAATTTTTCAAATTTAGGATATATAAACGTAACTTTCATCAGTTAATTTCCAAGGCTTGCCAAGATTAGTTTCAACTTGTAGGAATCGGAGCAAATTTCGATTGTATGCGGCAGAAGTCGGTTCCCGTTCCGCAACTTGTAGTCGGAAAATTTTATGGAATACCCGTCGAAATCCAGAGTCGCCACAACCCCGCGCGAATCTTTCGACATCCTCACAACATCTGCGCCCAAAAGCCCGTAGAATCCGAGAACCGCCCTTATGTCCCTAAGAATCGTCTTGTGGACTATCCGTTCGGGTATGGCGCGGGAAGCTTCGAGCGAAATTTCAGAACCGTTTCTGTCTAAAACGATCTTCGCCAAACTACCCGCCTGGGTTTCTACAACAACAGCTGTTTCGGCGGACGGCTTAAAGTGTTTCACGTATGCCGTAATCGGGAATTCCTCTCCGCCATATTCTAGAATTCCCCTTTGCACATACGAATTTCCCCTTAAAGTAAATGCAGGCTGGGCATACAGCGCCGCGGAAATAAAAGAAGCAACTATGAAAAAAACAGCCCTCATTCTTCCTCCACCTTAAAGTTAAATACATCCGTAAAGGCGGATTCAAAATTTTTCGGATTTTTCACAATCTTTACAACCGTCAAAAGCGTCCTGTCTCCGTTTGTGTCGGACAACTCTATTGATTTTACAGTCGCGCCATCCCCAGCTGGAGTAAGAGCGATGTTTTTTATGGCTTTTTTAGAGAGGGAATCCTTGGGAGTAAGCCATATTTTCCCGTCGCGTTCGGCAACTTCATATTCCGAATAATCTCCCAACATCATTTTTGATATTCCCGCAGTTATTTTTTTTACATGCTCGCGGGCCGCGGATGAAAGCTTTTTCCAACCTTCGGGAAACTTTTCATATTGCGACAATTCTTTGCCGTCGCATATCATTATAGACTCGTACGGCGAAAACGTCTGCCATCTTATCCTTCCGTTTGCGTCGGCGCAGACGAGAACGTCTCCGGAGACAGTTTCGCCAAATAATTCAATGGTCTTGCTTTGCTTCATAAACACGGCGACTTTGCCCGTATTCTTTGAAGCCGCCGAAATCAATTCCGCCGCCCCTCCGAATAAATATGCGCAAGAAACGGCAAAAAAAAGAATGCAGACAAACTTTTTCATAATATTTTAAAAACCGTTGCTCCTCTCATGCCGGTCGAAGCGGGAGAATACAGCAAATGGCATCCCCTGCCGAACCTGTATTTCGCCGCATAAATAGCCAAAGCCGATGCGCTGTAGCTCGCCCCGCAAAAATCGTCCAGCCGCACGATTTCCGCCGCGCCAAGAGCTTCTGAAATGGCGGACAGGCACGCAGAAATTTTATCGTTCAACACGCACGGAACAAAAACCGCGCCGATTTCGCCTTTCTGCACTCCGCATTTTTCTAATAGGTTTTCCAATAAAGCTATTTCGGCGGAAACATCTTTTTTGCGCCGCCCAAAGTCTATGCCCAAAATTTCGGCCAAAGGCCCGTTTGTGCACGACGCTTCACCGCCCGCAAAATACGCCGCCCCAAAGTCGCGCAGCGGATGTTCGCGCACATATTCAGGATGCTTAGACTCCATGAATTTTTGCGCGTAAGCCGAATACTCGTCGAAAGAGCCGATAACCGCCGCGCTAGCCGCCCCCGAGTTGATTTCGCCCCAAGCCTGCCAAAGCGCGCATTCAAAAGAAATCTCTTTTGCCGTAACAGCGGAATTTAAAGCCTTAAAACCGAACTTGAGGCTTATGAGCGACGATACGGCATTATGAACCGAATTAGTGAAAGCCGTAGGCAGAGGTTCAGCCTCGTTATGTGCAATGGTGGATTCGACAAATCTGGCTGTTTCCGATACCATCCCCAACCCTGTTCCGACGCACACAGCTGTTTTTTCCATTCCGCAATTCATATTCAATCCTTCAAGGGCGTTGGCGGCGCATTGCAATCCTATTTGCTGGAGCCTTGCCCATTTGCGTTTTTTCAAAGGGGAAACATCCTTCAGGATTGACGATATCTCAATCTTTTGCGGCTGCGTGCGGATGTCGAAATCTCCCGAATATCCGTGGGAAAAAACCTGCGGGCAAAATTTTGCGCCGGGAACCAGAACGCCGCAACCATACACGTAAAGCCTTTTATTTTCGACCTTCTTCCTGCAGCAAGAAGAACTTTTTGAAATTACCGCGCAAGAATTATTGCCTCCGAACCCCAATGACGACGTCAAAACACAATCGATTTCTTTTGAAACGGTTTCGCGCGCGGGAGACAATCCTATTGCGGGATCAACCGCCTCGAACCCCGCGCACTTTGGAATAATCGATTTGCGCAAGGTTTCCACGGAAATTATAGCGTTTAGAATTCCGCTTGCGCCGAGCGAGTGTCCGAATACACCCTTTATTGAAGTAAACGGCGGAATTTTGCTTCCGAACACTTTTCTTAGGGCCGAGGCTTCAGCAGAATCATTTCCCGCAGTGCCCGTTCCGTGCGAAAGATATAAGGAAATTCTATCCGTTTCAAGCTCGGCTTTTTGCAGGCCCTTGCGCATTGCCGACGCTGCGCCTTCGCCGGAAGGATGGGGCGCCGTTGGATGGTATGCGTCGGCCGAACTTCCCCATCCGACTATCTCTGCAAGCGGCTTGGCCCCATATTCGGACGACATGCTCTTTGCGCACAATACCATCACTCCCGCAGCTTCTCCCAAATTTATGCCGTCTCTGCAGGCATCGAACGGTTTGGACTTGCCCTTTGACAAAAGCAGCAGAGAGCCAAACCCGTTTACCGTTATTCTAGAAAGCGCATCCGCGCCGCATACTAAAACTGCGTCAAGCCTTCCCTGCTCTATGGCGTCGCACGCGGCGGCTATAGCCAAAGACGAGCTTGAGCAAGCCGTGGAAAACGTCATGCAGGCTCCCGACGCCCCCGTGCGCTTAGCTACAAACTCCGCAAGCGTCGAACACTCGTAATAAGAAAGCGCACTAATATCCCCGCAGCCGTTAAAATTTGATACAATGGCGTTTTCAGTTTCAAAAATTCCGCCGATGCTCGTTCCGAAAAAAACGCCAACACGATCGGAACGGAGCTTTTCGGCGTTTATTTTCGACAGGGCTTCATCCAGCGCAGCCATCAAAATTTTTCCGCATCTTACGGGATTTTTCCCGCGGTTGAAATCCTTTGCTTGTCCGACAAGCTTTCCGCCGTATCTTGGGCTTTCAAAGACGCCAAGTTTCACCAAGCCGTCCGATTTTGCCTCCGCAACCCACGCGCACGCTCCCTCTACTCCCCCCGAAGCACAAGTGCGCAATCCCGTGGAAATTACTGCCGGAGAAAAATTCATTTCCTATTGGCCAAAATATAATCCGCCAATGCGGAGACAGACGCAAAAATATTCTTGGCCTCGTCCTTATCGCCTATTGTTACGCCATAGGAATTTTCAACCATAACGACAAGTTCCAGCGCGTCGACGGAATCGAAGCCCAATCCGTCGTCCGAAAACATTGGGGTATCGTCGCCGAAAACACCCGGCTCCAAATCCTGAAGGTTTAGAGTGTTTATTATGTTTGTTTTTAATTCCGAAATCAGTTCTTGTCTTTCCATTTATCAGGGAAAAATTATTGTTTTATTTTGCATGAGAAACTTAAATTGCCGCTGGGAATAGGCAAGATTATTCGCCCCAAAAGTCGTAAAAATTAAACCATTGGTACGGATATTTTTCCAATATGCCGGAAAGTTTGTCCATGGCTTTCTGAGCCTCGCGCGCGCAGATGTTTTCCAATTCCGAACCGCAGAGCGCCGGAATGCGAACGGGCTCAAAAGACGATATGCTATACTTGAATAATTTTTTTCTGACGCAGACTATGTTCAATATCGGAGCCCCGCTTTTTGCGGCCAAGACGTAAGCCGCCACCGGAACTTTTGCGCTGCTTCCCAGAAAGCCGACTTGCGCGGAACGTCCGCCAGCAAAACGGTCGAAATGCAATGCCACGATTCCTCCCTTTTTTAGCGTTGAATAAGCCGCCAAGACTCCCGTCGCATCCGAAGAATCCCCTTGAATTTCCAATTTGGGAAGGGTTCGCCCGCGTTCTACGGCCTTGGAAACTTTTTCGTCCTCTTTGTCCGTACCCATGGCGTATACCGGCAAGCCGTACTTTGAAACCTGCGCACCCGCAATTTGCCATCCGCCCACATGCGCGGTAGCCAGAATCAATCCTTTGCCTTCGGAAAGCAGCGCGCGGATTGCCGGTTCGCAAGCGTCTTCGCACGATATTTTTCCGCGTCCCGAAAAAAACGCCACCTTATCCAAAATACAGACTCCGAACGACAACACCAGTTTGTAGGCCTTGAAAAGATAAAATTTAGAGTTTGGAAACCGCTTTTTTAAATAGAGCATTCCGCCCCTGCAAGCTTCGCGCCTAAAAACCACGAAAAACGCCGCCACAAAAAACAAAAGCAAATACGCCGGCAACATTCCAGCGCGCAGAAGGACGGCAAATGTCAGATTGCCCCAGTACCCGCCGTGCGATTTTCCAGACCACTTTAATTTAGCTTCTCCCATTGTTTTTTAAAAAATGGATTTTCATGAAAGGCATAATAA
>CALXLN010000131.1 GCA_944389215.1 uncultured Opitutales bacterium | reverse complement strand
GAGCACTCGGAATACGCAGTCGGTAAGTTCCTGCGACGACATGTCCCGCGGGTCGCGGGGAAGGGTTCCCATATAGGTTTTGCCGGACATATTCGATATGTATTTAAATATGTCGGTGAATAGGTCGCTGTTGTAGTTTGAGGATAGTTTTGAAAAATCGGTAAAATTTTTTGTCGTCGCCATTATTCCGGCGACGCGTTCAAAGCCCATGCCGGTGTCTATGTTTTTATTCTTCAACGGCACAAAAGAGCCGTCTGGTTCGGCGTTAAACTGCATAAACACGAGATTCCATATCTCTATGCAAAGCGGAGAACCTGCATTTACAAGAGAACCTTCGGAGTCTCCATTGGGAGTTAGGTCCATATGGATTTCCGAACATGGGCCGCACGGGCCGGTTTCTCCCATCATCCAAAAATTGTCTTTTTTGCCGAATTTTTTTATGTGCTTTTCGGGATTCATCCCGTATTTTTTAAATACATCCGTCCAGTAGCCATAGGCTTCCGCGTCAAATTCCGCGGGTTCTCCTTCGTCTGGGCAATAGACAGTTGCGTACAGGCGTTCTTTGGGGAATTTCCAAACTTCAACAAGCAGTTCCCAAGCCCATTCAATAGCCTCTTTCTTGAAGTAGTCGCCGAAGGACC
Source organism: uncultured Opitutales bacterium (assembly GCA_944389215.1). GTDB lineage: Bacteria > Verrucomicrobiota > Verrucomicrobiia > Opitutales > Intestinicryptomonadaceae > Merdousia. The sequence continues at coordinate 3,172 of CALXLN010000131.1, read as the reverse complement.
AGTTGCCCAGCATCTCAAAGAAAGTGTGGTGGTAAGTGTCAAAGCCGACATCTTCCAGGTCGTTGTGCTTGCCTCCGGCGCGTATGCACTTTTGAGTGTCTGCCGCTCTTAAAAAGGGGGCTTTTTCCTCTCCCAAGAAATAGGGCACAAATTGGTTCATTCCCGCGTTTGTAAAAAGCAGGTTTGGAGATGACGGCATGAGAGACGCCGAAGGAACTATTGTGTGCCCTTTGGATGTGAAAAATTGCAGGAAGCTTTTTCTGATTTCGGCTGATGTCATATATAGAAAGATTTTTTTGCGGCGATTGTTGCGTGTAAACGGAAATGCGCCGCATAATTGCCGCGCGGCGAATTTCCGGAATATAGTTAGGCTTTTAGAGCCGCTCTATGACGGCTTTCGCCATTTCGTCTGTAGTTACGGGAGCTTTCCCGAAAGCGATGTCCCCGGTGCGGACTCCTCCGCATACGGCATTGCGCACGGCGCTTTCTATCTTTGATGCTATCGCATCCTCCCCAAAAGAGTAGCGCATCATTAAAGCCGCCGAAAGAATTTGCGCGCACGGATTGGCTATTCCCTTGCCGGCGATGTCTGGCGCCGTTCCACCAGCAGGCTCGTAAAGTCCAAACTTTAAGCCAAGCGAATTTTTAATGTCGCCCAATGAGGCGCTGCAAAGCATTCCAAGAGAGCCGCAGATAACGGCCATCTCGTCGGAAAGGATGTCGCCGAACATATTTTCTGTAAAGAACACGTCGAATTGGTTCGGGTCGCGCGCAAGCTGCATTGCGGCGTTGTCAACGTACATGTGCGACAGCTGGACTTCCGGGAAGTTCTTTTTAAAGTACTCTGTTACAGTCTTGCGCCAAAGCACAGATGTTTCCAGGACGTTTGCCTTGTCTATAGAGCAGACTTTTTTCCCGCGCGCCATGGCAGTTCTGCCGGCAACTTCCGCTATGCGCTCTATTTCCGAAGTTCTGTACTGCATTGTATCGCATGCGGAGGTTTCGCCGTTTTCAAGCTGCCAGGTTTTCTTTTCGCCGAAGTAGATTCCCCCTGTTAGTTCGCGTATGCACACTATGTCTATCCCGTTTGGGATGCGCTCGGATTTCAGCGGCGAGGCGTCGGTAAGTTGCGGATATAGAAGCCCGGGGCGGACATTTGCAAAAAGTTTAAAGGCTTTGCGCAAGGGCAGGAGAGCCGCGCGTTCGGGCTGTTCCTTGGGCGGAAGTTTTTCCCATTTTGGCCCGCCGACAGAACCGAACAGGATTGCGTCGGCTGCTTTGCAGGCTTCGAGCGTTGATTCCGGAAGAGCTGTTTGGAATTTGTCTATTGCCGCTCCCCCCACTTCGCATATTGTGTATGAAAGGTTGTGTCCTTCTTTTGCGCACGCGGTTTCCAAGACCTTGAGCGCGGCGTTCATAACTTCCGGGCCGATTCCGTCGCCGGGCAGTACTGTAAATTTGAATGTTGCCATATCTGTAATATAAATAAATGAGCCATTAAATAGGTTTTATTTCGGATTTCCAACCTTTTTTTTATTGCGGTTTGGGCTTTGGAGGCTTCAGGTTCGACATGGCGCTGCCCGCAAAACGGCGGAAACTTTGCGGAAATTCAAAAAAAGCTTTTAAATGGGCGGGAAAGTGCTAGAACATGCAAAATGAAGAATTTTTATCTCACTACCGCAATAGATTACGCAAACGGCTCTCCCCATCTTGGGCACGCCTATGAAAAAGTGCTGGCAGACGTTATTGCCAGGTATAAAAGGATGTGCGGCAGAAACGTGTACTTTCTGACAGGCCTTGACGAACACGGGCAGAAAGTTCAGCAAAGCGCAAAAAAAGCCGGGATTTCCCCGCAGGAAATGTGCGACAGCCAGGCGGAAAAGTTCATAGCCATGTGCCGCATGCTGAATATTTCAAATGACGATTACATCCGCACGACCCAGCCGCGCCACAAAGAGACGGTCGCTAAAATTCTTCAGGCACTTTTCGACCGCGGCGAGATTTACAAGGCCGAATACAAGGGTTTTTACTCCGCCAGGCAGGAGCAGTTCCTTCAGGAAAAAGACAAGGTTGACGGAAAATGGCCCGAGATTTTCGGCGATGTGGTTGAAATCACAGAGAGCAATTACTTCTTCAAGCTCAAAAATTATCAGCCGTGGCTGATAGAATACATAAATTCGCACGAGGATTTCATATACCCGCGCTTTCGCGCAAAGCAAGTTGTGGAATTTTTGAAAGAGCCGCTCAACGACCTTTGCATATCGCGCCCCAAAGAGCGTTTAGAATGGGGAATCGAGTTGCCGTTCGATAGAAATTACGTAACGTACGTTTGGTTTGACGCTCTTGTAAACTATATTTCCGCCGTCGGATACGGCACCGATGATTTTTCAAAAAATTGGCCGGCGGATTTCCATGTAATAGGCAAAGATATTCTGGTTCCGCCGCATAGCGTTTATTGGCCCATTATGTTGCACGCAATAGGTGTGGAGCTGCCGAAATCCCTGCTTGTCCACGGTTGGTGGATGTCATCGGGCGAGAAAATGTCCAAGAGCCTTGGCAACATAGTAAACCCGCTGGATTTGGTTGAAAAGTTTGGCGCAGATGCGTTCCGTTATTTCCTTATGAGAGAAATGAACGTGGGTCAGGATTCCGATTTTTCTTTGGACCTTTTCGCAACACGCTATACGTCCGATTTAGGCAATGATTTAGGAAATTTGCTCAGCCGCCTTTTAAATATGGGCAAGCGTTATTGCGACGGCATAGTGCCGGTTGCCGAAGTCGAGGAGGATTTTGAGAAAGCCCTAAAAGCCCAGGCTGCGGAAACCGCTGCGGAAGCGTTGAGGCTTTGCGACGGTATGCAGTTCCATATTGCGCTTGAAAAGATTTTCGCGTTTGTGCGCGCGATAAATAAATACGCCGAGCAGCGCGCGCCATGGAAGCTAGCAAAAAGCGCGGAAGATTCCGATAGAAAACTGCTGCTTGCAACTCTCGCAAATATGGCGGAAGCTTTGCGCATATCTGCAGTTTTGCTATTGCCAGTAATGCCGACTGTCGGCGCGAAAATCTTGACTCTCTTGGGGGCTGAAACTCCGTCTGTTTTTGAGGGCAACTTGGAATGGTCTTCGGCGCTCGCCGGAAAACATCTCGGCGCCCAGGAAATTCTATTCCCGCG
>CALXLN010000130.1 GCA_944389215.1 uncultured Opitutales bacterium | reverse complement strand
AGACCTTCCGCCACATTTTCGTAATGCAGACTTACCATTAAAGCGTCGCTTATGGCATTTGTCAACATTCCTTGCGATACATTTTCATGTTTTTTTGGGGGAGAAACTTCGGATTTGAAAGGGCGGGGAGAGGTTTCTTTCCATTGGCGGTAGTCTTGGATTACGCTTTTCAAATCGCACATAAGCGCATTGGATACTTCGCGCAAATAGTCGTCGCGCAGGACTTTTGACGGGCAATTGCCGATTATTTCAAACAGGGAATGCATTGCTGAAAGCCTGTCCTGCGGGGTTGGATTTAGATTGTCCGCTAGAATTTCCTTGGCGGCGAAGGTCAGCGCCGTGCATTTTTTATTTTCCACGAGTTCGCGCATGGCTTCTATTCCGTGGTTTTTTATCATTGAGTCGGGATCCTCCCCGTTGGGAATTACCGCAACGAATGGTTCGAGTTCGGCTTTAAAACAAATTGGGATTACGCGCAGCGCGGCGTGCCGGCCGGCCTTGTCTCCGTCGAACAACAAGACGACTTTGTTTGCAAAACGTTTTATAAGCGCAAAATGTTCCGCGCCCGCGGCGGTTCCTTGGGTTGCTACGGTATTTTTAAAGCCGCTGCAGTACATTCTGATTGCGTCCAGCTGTCCCTCTACAACTATGCAGTAATTTTTTTCCCTGGCGGCGTTTTTTGCCTTGTCCATATTGAACACGACAAGATTTTTCTTAAAAATATCGGTGTCGCGGGAATTTACATATTTTCCTTCCTCCGACGCTATCTGCGGCGTGAACCGTGTTTTGCGCGCGGTGAATGCGATTACTCTGCCTTGAATGTCGGAGATTGGAATCATCATTCTTCCGCGAAATCGCGGGTAGAAATTATGGATGGAAGTGTCTGCGTCGCGCGCGGAGAAAATCCCGCTGCCGACTATCGCGTCCGGGGCGTATTTTTTTTGTTGCAAGATGTTTTTTAGCCCGTCGGAATTTGCAGGAGCGAAACCTATCCGCAGCTCTTTTGCGTCCTCCAGCGTAAAGCCGCGTTCGTTTACCCAGTAATCGCGTATTTCGGCGGCTTCGGGCGTGTCGGCGAAAAATTGTTCCGCGTACCAATTTGCGGCGTCTTCGTGTATGTCGAAGAGCTGTTTTCGCCGAGAAGGCGCGGCGAATCCTCGGCCGTCTTCGTACTCCAACTTAATGGAGAACCTGTTGGCGATAAATTCAACAGCCTCGTAGAATGAAAGATTTTCCTTTATCTTTATAAATTCAAATATGTCGCCGCCTTGGGACGTGCTGAAACAATAGTAGAACCCTTTGTCCGGATACACGAAAAAAGACGGGGTTTTTTCGTTTGTAAACGGGCTGAGCCCCTTGTACGATGACCCGCTTTTTCGGAGGTTTACATAGGCGGAAACGACATCGTAAACCGAAACTCGCGCCTTGATTTCCTCTATGCAGCTTTTCTTAATGCGGGGCATCTTTTACTTGCTCAAAAGTTCTTCGAGTTCGTCGTACATTTCCTGGTATAACGGATGTTCTTTTGGAGCCAAGTTTAGGAATACATTGTAAAAATACTTTGCGTTGCGGTTGTCGCCGATTAACTTGTATGTCCGCGCCAATCCGACTAGGATTTCAACGTTGTTTGGAAATTTTTCGTGCGCGCGGTACAGGCTGTTTAGGAAAATTTCATTGTTTTGGACGCGGCTTGCGTTGCGCAGGTAAAAGAGCGTTGCGTTTATGTCGTCAGGGTTGCGCACATAGGCTTCGCGGGCTGCCATATAAGAGTCGCTGTCCCTGTTTTGCAGCTCGTAGGCCTTCGCGAGCGCACGCCAGCCTTGCGGATTGTTCCTATCGGCGGCTATCGCCCTATGGGCGGCCTGTTCGGCGGTGCGGGCGTCGCCTTTTGCGAGGCTTTGGCTCGAAAGCTCTAAAAGTTTGTCGAAAGATGTTGCGGCGGACTTTAGCGAATCCTCTGGGGATACATCTTTTATTTCAACGTCGCGTATTTGTTCGTTTTCGGGGGTTGCAAATGTTTCAGTTATTGCCGATTTTGGGTCTTTGGGCTTTTGGAATTGGGCGGGCGGAACTGAAGAAGCCGGTTTGCCGGAGTCCGGCGTTTTTTGAGGGATTGCCTCTGCCGCCTTTTTTTCATCCTCAAGTTTATTTTTAGCTTCTTCCGCCTCTTTTTTAGCCTTTTCCTCCGCTTCCTTCTTGGCTTTTTCTTCGGCTTCTTTTTTTGCTTTTTCCGCTTTTAGAGCTTCTTCGGCTTCTTTTAGGTTTTTAAAAAATTCGGTTAGCTGGGCGTGCAACTGGGGGTATTTTTCCTTTACTAGGTTCGGATCCATTTTGTCGAGTTCTTCAACGGTTGCGTTTAAGAGAACGGTTTCTTTTTCGGCTAGGTAGACGGAGAGAAGCGACAGCAATATTTCGCGGCGGGTGTCGACGTTTTCCGGAATTGTTGCTTTATAGGCGGCTTCCAGCCATCTGCGCGCCTGCGGAACGTTCCCGATTTTTGTAAACAATATTCCTATGGAGGTGGCCTCCGCCGATGTGGGGTTTCTTCCGGCGGCTTTAAGCGACGCCAAATAGGCATTTAAGGCTTCCTGATATTTTTCCTGCTTTTCTAGGCATTTTGCCATTGCCTTCCATGCGACCATGTCTTGAGGCTTGGATTTTAAATACTTTGAATAGGCTTTTACCGCGGAATCTGGGAGGTTTGATTGCTCGTAGCATTTTGCCGCGTTGATTTCCAATTCAGGATCGCCGTTCTTCAAATCCGCTGCGCGGTCGTAAAACATTGCCGCAGACGGCAATTGTCCGTCCTGCGCGTAGGCGTCTGCAAGGGCCTCGCACAAAGTAGCGCTGGGACCGCATTCCTGATAGACTTGTTCCAACATTTGTATAGCTTGGGCGGGTTTTTCGTCGAAAAGAAAAACTTTGGAACGCCTTACGGCAATGTCTGTTTTTTTTGCGTTCTCCGCGGCGATTTGCTCCGGAGTCTTTTCGGAGCACGCGCATAGTCCGAAAGACAGCGCGGAAAGAAGGAAAATCGCAATCAATTTAAAAGTAAAGTTCTCTTGCATAATTTTCAAAAATTTCATTTAGTTCGCCTAAATTATTTAATTTAGCCAAATTCTTTGGGACTGGGCAATGTTATTTATGACAAAAATATTAAAAAAACTCGCATTCTTGCAATTATTTTTTGCGCCATTTTTGATTCTCCATGCGCAGGACTCCGTTGAGGTCGCGCCGATTTCCGACGTGTCAAAATCCGTCGACGAGGCGCAGGCAAAAATGCGGTCGGTTATTTTTGAATCCACATTGCCGGATTTCACTGCGCGCACATACGAAAGGGCAGTGTCGTCTTTATTCAAGGCGTACGAGTCAGAGGCTGGCTTTAAGATAAAACCCGGCGAAAAAGGCAAGGTGGGCTTGAAAATCTACACGAATTCCGGGGCGGGAATGTGCACGCCCAAAGCCCTTGTCGACGCAGTCATAGAGCAGCTCACAAAGCGCGGTTATAAGCGCGGCGACATCACTCTTGTTGATATGTCGCGGCGAAAAATGCGCGATTGCGGCTTTTTGCCAAAGCTATCGCAGGTGCGCGAGGGCGCGGAGGATTCCTACGGCGGAGTGCTCGTGGCGGACATCGAGAGCAAACAGTTTTTCAATAAAGACTGGTATTACGACAATCCGTTGATGCCTAAAAACAACCGCGGAATGTTAAAATCTATCGACCTTTACAACCCCGAGCTTCGCAAGAGCTACCTTCCGGTTCCGCTTTTTCTCACGGTGGATTTTTGGATAAACCTGCCGGTTGTTACGGATATGGAGGGGCTTGGAGTTTGCGCGGCGGTCGGAAACATGAGCATATGGAATATGTCCAACAACGAGCGTTTCCTAAAGCAGCCGGCAAACGCATCTATGGCTGCGGCTGAGGTTGCCGCCATTCCGGAACTCAAGAACTCTGAAATATTCACCATACTTTCGCTCGAGCGCGGGCAGTTTGTGGGTGGGGCAGTCTTTAATTCGCGCTGCACATTTTCGGAAAAAACCATTCTTATGAGCGCCAACCCGGTTGTTATAGATTATATAGCGTGGGAGACTCTCAACAAGTACCGCCGGGCTTTCAGGTTTGCACAGATAGATCCGATGCCGCCTCTATTGAATTACTGCAGGGAACTGCAGCTGGGCGATTTTGACTTCCGCAAGATAGAGCGCAAAAACGTTTCGCCTTCCGGCGGGAAATAAAATCTGGCGGCTGGAAATGGCGGACGACATATTCGACATCGTAGACGAGCGCGACGAAGTTGTTTCAAAAGCGCCCAGAAATTATGTGCACGCGCATAATTTGTTGCACCGTTCCGCGCAGGTTTTGATATTTTGCGGTCTCGGCGGGAAGCGGAAAATTCTTCTACAAATGCGTTCAAAGTTTAAGGACAGGCATCCGCGCAAGTATACGGCGTCGTGTTCGGGGCATATCGATTCGGGCGAGAGTTACGAACAGGGGGCAGTCAGGGAAATGCGCGAGGAAACCGGAATAATTTGCAATTCCAACCAGCTTAGGGAAATAGGCAAGCTTTCTCCATCCGAGGCTACAGGATGGGAGTTTGCGAAGGTGTACGAGTACATTTGCGATGAATCCGTAAAATTATCATTCCCCCCCGAAGAGGTGGAAAGTCTGGAATGGATGGATGTAGAATCGTTTGAAAACTTGATTTCAGAAAAACCCGAGCTATTTACTCCGATGTTTTTGGAAGTGTACGCTTTTTATTTGTCTAAAACTTTAAAACGGTAAACTATCTTTATAATATTTGAAACATAAAACCAAATGAGCAAGACAAGAGTAAGATTCGCACCGAGCCCAACCGGGTTCTTTCATATAGGCAGCGCGAGAACGGCGCTTTTCAACTGGCTTTACGCGCGCCATACGGGCGGCACGTTCGTATTGCGCATAGAGGATACCGACGACGAGCGCAACAGGGTTGAATATCTTAATATTTTAAAAGACGGGATGAAATGGCTTGGACTCGACTGGGACGAAGGCCCGGATGTAGGCGGCGATTTCGGACCGTATTTCCAGAGCCAGCGCGCCGACATATACAGGCAGTACTTGGAGATTTTGCGCAAAAAAGGAAGGGCGTACGACAAAGACGGTGCGGTATTTTTTAAAGTTTCGGGCGAAACGCAAATTTTGCACGACGCCGTTTACGGCGACGTGGCAAGAATGGAGGAAAAAGACTTTCCTATATTTCGTTCCAACGGCACACCTGTGTTCCATTTTGTGAATGTAGTGGACGACATTTGCATGCAGATAACCAACGTAATCCGCGGCCAGGACCATCTTACAAACACAAACAAGCACATAGAGCTTTTCAAAGCTTTCGACGCTCCGATGCCGCAATTTGCGCATATTCCATTGATTTTAAAAAGCGAGGGCCAGGGAAAGATGAGCAAGAGGGACCGCGGAGCCTTGATAGAGGAATACCAGCAGAAAAACTACCTTCCCGAAGCCGTGCGCAACTATCTTTGCATGCTTGGTTGGAATCCCAAAAACGACAGGGAGATTATGCCGATTGGCGAAATAATCGCGCTTTTCGACTTCCACGGAATCGTCAAGAGCAACGCGCGTTTTGACGAGCGAAAAATGAGCCATTTTAATACTGAATATTTGCGCGCGCTTGCGCCGGACAAGTTCGTCGCCATGGCACGTAGGGCAATAGAAACGGAAAGCGACATAAAGCTTCCCGAAGATTCTGCCTATGTTGAAAAGGTTTTTCTGCTCTGCCAGCCCAAAGCCGCAAATTTGGAATGCTTCCCGTCAATGGTTGAGTTTTTCTTCAACGACGCCTATAAATTCGACGCCGCCGCCAGGGAAAAAGTCTACAAGAAAGGAAATCCGGACGAGCGCCTCGCGCAGGTGTTTGAAGTTTTGAAAAGCCTGGAGTCCTTTGACCACGACTCTATATATTCCGCCATTTCCGCTCTTGCCGAAAAGAACGGGGTAAAGATTACGGAGTATATGCAGATTTTGCGCTATAGCGTATCCGGATTGGCTGGCGGTCCAGATCTTATGCCGATGCTTGAGGTATTGGGTAAGTCCAAGGTCTGCGAACGCGTTGAAGCATACCTGAAACGCTGACGTTTTTGCGCCTGCGCGAAGTGGCTTCTATTGCAATAGGCGCCCGGAAGCGGGCGCTTTGCGCTAGCGCAAGATTTTTTTTGCGCGGAGTTTTCTATGGAAATTTATATACAGAAGCCATGCGCAAATTGCTTGCGCGGCGGTGTTCGCCGAGTGCGATATAGGCGGAGCTCTGGCAGCTTGGGCGCAATTGGTGCAAGCGCATAAAAAAGTGCAAGTTTAAGCTTGCGTCCTTTAATGCGTCTAAATGTTAAAAATTTCAAAAGCGCGCAGATGTGAACGTGCTTTGCTTCTATACCGCCGCAGTTTATTCAGATTCTCTTCTGCGCGGAATAAAAAATTTTTGGGTCAATACCAAAGGTTGTGGAATAGGTTGATTTTTTAGATTTGCCTTTCATAGATTCACCCCGCATTCCACGAGGACTCTCAGTCTGTATTTATTCTCTTTGCCCTCTTTTTTTTTCTCCCATTCCACAATCTTTGACGTAGAGCGAAATTTTTTCTTTAGAGTATTGCATATTATCTGAAAGCAGCACATCTATTGAAGATTCGCTTAATTAAAAAGACTTGATTTTAAAAACGATATATTCGATATTTTTTAGCCAATAATTTGAAGTGCCTCCGCCGGCTGAATTTTACTTTATGATTTTTGAATTTTTCGACTTAAACACCTTGGTCCTCGGGCTTCTGGCTACCTGCCTGTTTGCCGAGTGCATAATTCTTGTAGTGCGCGTGAATTCTTTGCGCAACAAGATGGAGGCCGAAGCGGAGTCGATTCGCACCGACGAACTTGTAAAGTACGAAAAGAAGCGCAACGACCTTGAGATGATGCTCAAGGAAAAGGAGCTTGAAATCAAATCCGAATACGAAGACATGCTAGCCCTCGTCCGCGCCACAAAGCGCGAACAGGAGGAAAAGCTTGCCGAGGCTAAAACCGAGCTCCAAAACGCCCAGCGCGCAGCCGAGCGCGCGGAACTTGAATATGCGCGTTTCGCAAAAGCAAAGGAAGAGTACGGCGAATACGCTAGGGAGTATGCCGAAAAGCTCGCAAAGCTTTCGAAGCTGGATACGGATGAAATCCGCCGCGAGGCGAAGATAGAGATTTCAAGGCAGTGTCAAGAAGAGCTTTCTGCGTACAGGACAGAAATTTTGGAAAATTCAAAGCGCGAGGCCGACATACAGGCCAGAGAGATCCTGACTTCAGCCATGCAACGCATGTCGGCACAAATGCCGCAGTCTGCTACTACAGCCATAGTGAAAATTCCTGACGATGCCATGAAAGGGAGACTGATTGGCAAAGAGGGCAGGAATATACGCTCTTTCGAGGCTGAAACGGGAACAACTTTAGTTATAGACGAATCTCCTGATTCGGTGATGGTATCGTCTTTTAATCCTACTTCCCGCGAAATTGCCCGGGTTGCTTTGGAAAATTTGGTCCTTGACGGCAGAATAAATCCGTCGACGATAGAGCAGGCGGTTGAGTCGGCAAAAAAGTCAATATCGGAAAGGGTTTACGAATTGGGCGAGCATGCGGCGGACTCTCTTGGGCTTGCTCGCTTGTCGCCGGACATTTTGCGGCTTGTCGGGAGGCTATCCTTCCATTTGTCTTTAAACCAAAATACTCTGGAGCACTCGATAGAAACGGCGAAGCTTTGCGGAATGATTGCCGCAGAGTTGAACTGCGACGTCGCAATAGCCCGCAGAGTTGGGCTTTTGCACGATATAGGAAAGACGATTGATTCGCCGCTTTCACACGCATTGGCGGGGGCGGAGGAATTGCGCAAAGCGGGCGAATCGGAGATTATTTCAAACGCCGTTGCATCGCACCACAACGAGGTTGAGGCCACAAGCGTATATTCGGTAATTTTACAAATAGCCGATTCGATTTCCGCCACCAGAACCGGAGCCAGAATGGAGGCCACAGAAGGGTACATACGCCGCATAAAGACGCTTGAAAATATCGCTTTGGGCTTCGACGGAGTTTCGGGGGCTTACGTATTGCAAGCGGGCAGGGAATTGCGGGTTATCGTTTCTCCGGATGTTGTAAGCGATATACAAGCCCATGAAATTGCGCGCAAAATACGTTCGAAAATCGAGGATAATTTGAACGGAACCATTCCCGTCAAAGTCGTGCTCATCCGCGAGCAGCGCTTTACCGAGCTTGCAAAACCTCGCGAGCAACAATAGGGAAAGCGTGTTTTCTGGGAGTTTTTCGACAAACAGCGCATATTTATTTTCGGTGCGTATTTTGCTGGGTTGGCGCGCGCTTTTTTGAAACCGATTGGAAGAGATGAAGGTACCATCTTTTGTTTGCGGTTATTTCCGCGTCGTTTCGGCGCATTTGTTTTGCCGTTTAATTCCCGCGGATTTTCGTTGAATGCCAAAACTGTGTTCGATTTTTTGCGGCGTTTTATTTGCGTTCGGATTTTGCGCTTGTTTATTGGCCTTCTCTGCGGCAATTGCGGACGCGCTTTTATCGGCATTGCTGGATACCTTGTTTTAAACAGAAATTTAGAGGATTTTTGTTTGCGGTTTTAAAAAATCGTTGCAAACGCAAAGGGTTTTTTTTAGCATTTTTTTAATGAAACCGCTTCTAGTAAAAAAACATCTCATAGTCGTACCGGTATTAATTGTTTCCACTTCCTTGTCCGCCATGGATTTTATTTGCGGGCAGTTCGGTTCTCCGGAGAAAAATTTAAAGTACTCAACTTGCGATTGGACTAGCGCCATCCATTTCACCGAAAAGAAACTCTCGGGGAAACCCGGCCCGAACGATTTGGTTTGGGTTAGAGAAGGCGGATACCATTTGGAAATAGACAGGGATTTATCCGTAAAGACTTTCAAGGTCGGTTTTCACGCAAGTTGCACCGCCGAAGGCAGGACGCTGAAAACAAAAGGCGCGTATATACAGCAGATTTCTTCCGGAACAGGCAACGACAGCGTTGCAACTTTTAAAAATTGCGTTTTAGACATAGGCAGAATAGTCGAATTCGGTACCCACCATGAATCTACATCCATGTCGATAGCATATTTAAACTTGGAAAACTCCAAGTTTAACGCAAAGGGTTCCATGACTTTCATAGTGGATTCCATGAAAGTAAAGAATGAGGCTTCGCGTGCCGGAATAATAATCAATATGACGGGAAAGAGCGAACTTAACATAAACGACGAGCTCATATTGGATTCGCTCTTGCGCGAGAATCCCAAGGAATGGATATTCAAAGTAGCTTTCAATTCAAAAGACGGCTTTATTCCCAAAGCGCATTTTAAAAAGGCGGATCTCGCCTCCTGCGATATAGAAATAAACGTCGACGAAAAAATGAAACCCGGCAAATACGTTCTTTTCGAAATCGACAATTCCCGCGGAACAATAGGCAGCCTAAACAAATTGACCGTTAACTCTAAAGAATGTTCTCTGGGAGACAGCATTCCATTGGGAGCAAAGCGCAAAATTTCCGTTTACGCGGGTGCCGCCGGCAGGGATGCCCGCACTAAAAACGACATTATACTGGAAATAAAATAGTTTAAACCCAAGGGGTATTTATGGCAAAATATCAAACTATCACAATAGATAACGGCGGACTTAAAATGGAAGTCTGCAATTTGGGCGGAACGATAACAAAGCTATTTGCTCCCGACGCAAAGGGCGTTTTGGGAGACATCGTTTTGGGATACGATTCGCCCGCCGAATACGCCAAGCGCGACGGATATTTCGGCGCTCTAATCGGCAGGTATTGCAACCGCATAGGCGGCGCAAAATGTTCAATAGACGGCAAAAAATATAAGTTGGATGTCAACGACGGCGCAAATACTCTCCATGGCGGAAAGAATTCTTTTGAAAGCGCCATTTGGGATATGCGCCTATGCGAAGGAGACGGCTGGAAAGGCGTAAACTTGCACTATATTTCTCCCGATATGCACAATGGATTTCCCGGAAATTTGGAGGTTAGCGTGTTCTACAAATTGACGGACAATGCGGAGCTTGTCTTGGAGTATTTTGCAACGACCGACAAGCCCACTGTATGCGCACTTACCAACCACACATATTTTGATTTGTCCGCAGGGGCTTCCGAGAATATTCTCGACCACTATATAAAAATAAACGCCGATTTCTTTACGCCTCCGAACGACAAGCTAATTCCGACCGGAGAAATATCGTCTGTAAAGGGTACGCCGCTTGATTTGCGCAAGTTTAGGAAAATCCGCGACGGCGTGGAGGCTGAATCTAAATTAATTGTAGACGCAAATGGCGGATACGACCACAATTATGTTTTGAAAAATTCAGACGGCGAAATAGTGCAGGCGGCGGTTGTCCATGACCCTGTATCTGGAAGAAGCATGGAGGTTCTTACAAACGAGCCGGGAATGCAGTTCTACACTGGAAATTTCATAACCAAGCGCAAGGGCAAAGACGGAAGAATTTACGATAGGCATAGCGGTTTCTGCCTTGAAACCCAGCATTGGCCGGATTCTCCGAACCAGCCGCATTTCCCGTCGACAATACTGTATCCGGATGAAACTTATTCCTCCGCGACAATATACAGATTTGGCGCCTTGCGTTGAATTGCATAAATAAAGTTGTAATCTTTTGTAAGCAGGAAGTGGCTTAGACAATAATAAATAAGAGGGACTGGCTTAGATAGCGACAAATAGAAAATCCGTTCAGTTTTATTGGATCTTTTATCCGCAAGCACAGCCGCCTTTGTATATAAATAAAAAAAACCCCGCGTAAAAGCGGGGTTTTTATTGTTTGAAAATTGGAGCTTAATATTTTTCGTCGTCGTCAAAGTCTGAGAGGTCGTCGGAATCGTCGTATCCGTTTCTGTCGTAATCGTTTTCATCGTCGTCCTCGTCCCAGTGCATAGTTTCATCCTCTTCGAGGTCTTCCTCGTCCTCTTCGGGCAGGTCTTCAATTTCCGAGTAGTCGTCTTCCTCCTCCTCTTTTTCGTCGCGGTCTTCGTCGTCCTCCAAGGAATATCCGTCTGGAACATACTCTAAAATGTCCATAACTTCGTGGAAAGCATGGATTGCTTTGCCTTCCATGTAGTCGTTTGAATAATTCTCGCGAATTTCCTCTTCAAGGTCTTCTATTGCCACGTCTTTTTCAAAATCGAAAGTTTTGTTAAGCATTTTGACTTGAAGCTTTGTAATGTGGTCGAGAAATTCCGCATAAGGAGAATCGTCGTCCAGCGAGTCTGGAAGTAAAAATAGCTGCAATTCGTCGGAGTCGGAGACTGAATCCATAGAACGCACGAGTTTTACTTCATTTTTTTCGTTTTTTGAATCTATTGAAAACGGTATAAACGCCTTTTCAACAATAGAGTCGTCCAATCCGTAATCTCTCAAACCGTCTAAAGTTTCCAGCATATGGGTGGCTTGCCGAGGGTCGATTATGCTGAGGCCATCTATATCCCAGTTTACTTTGTCGCTTGTTTCGGTTACCCACCAGTTTAGGTCTTTGCCCAGCCTGACTTTGCACCAACTTAATTTAGGAGATATTTTTGCCATAGAATTTCCTTTATCGGCAGGGCACTATTCAAATTTAGGCGCGCAGTTCAAGCTTTTTTTCGATATTTCGAAGCGATTGTCAGAAACGCCAGTATTATGCACAAATACGCAAACCAGTTTCCGTGGCGGACATAAAAAGTTTTTACGCCGTCAAAATTCTTGTAAAATACGACGTCGGAATATCCTGCGCCCCTGAAATATATGCTTGAATTTTCGTCCAACATTGGGCTTGCGCGTTTGGGGCGCAATGTCCGGCTGTCGATTTGTCTGCCGAATTCGTTGCGGATGTCTAACGCCGGGGCTGGGTGGGTCCCTGGATTTCCTTGCCAAGCTTTTTGCTGCCCGTCGGTAAGCGTGGTGCATACCGACATTCTGCCGTACTGGTCGAATACCGTACTAAGGCCGTTGTTGGAGCTTCTCAAGAGCGGTTTGCGCGTAGCCACTGCCTGCAGCGCCGAATGAGCTGCATGTTGCCAGGCTCCGCCTTCTCTGCCATACCAGGAATCGTTTGTGCAAACGTAGAGCATATCGGCTCCGTTGGCGGCTATTTCTCGCCCGAGCTCGGGAAATATATCCTCATAACAAATCATAGCGCCGACTTTGTAGGGTTTGCCCTTAATTTCTACATCCAAAGGCATGTTGTTGCTGCCCGGTTTCATATTTCCGACCGGGACTACCTTTCCCAAGAATCCGCACCACGCCGGAACGTATTCGCCGAACGGCACAAGTTTTCGCTTTGCATAGAAGTTGGGGTTTAGTCCGCGTTTTGGGTCGATGGCAAAAGCTCCGTTTTGAGCGGTTTTTTCTTCAAACGAATAAGCCATATTTCCGATTATTAGCGGCGTATTTAGCGTTTTTGACAAATCTTCAATTATAGATTTTATCTGGGGAGTTCCGATTATGGGATAGCGGGGCGGAGTTGCGGCTTCGGGCCATAGGATGACATCTACGCAAGCGCATTGAAGTCCTTTGGTAAGCCTTATTACTGTATCTATATTTTGCGCCGCCAGGGAATCGTTCCACTTTAAAATTCCGGCAAAATCCGGCTGTATCATTCCAACCCGGAATTCGACCCTCTCATTTTCCGTTCGCGGCAAGTTTAATATATACAGCCACACTCCTGAAATTGCCATAAGCACAGCTAGATAAAATTCCGGGGAAAATTTTGACACCGGCGGTATTTTTTCGAATCTGCTGGCAATTTTAAATTTTTGCCTGGCATACATTCTGTATATATATTCCGCGATTGCCAGATTGAAGAATACTAGGCAAAATGATACAATCCAACTTCCGCCGAATTCAGCCATCTGGATTGCCGCCGGCCGCATCCATTGGCTATGGGCAAGCAGCAGCCATGGAAAACCCGTGAAAATCCACGACCGCAGCCATTCCAACGCAACCCAAACTCCGGAAATTCCCAGCAGCGAGAATAGCCTGTAAAATGGCGAGTCTTCCAGTCGCGGCAACAACTTAGGCAATATTGCGAACCAGGGAAATATGAATCCTCCGCCTATTATCAAAGGCAGCAGGATTACTGCAAAATATCCCGCAGGCGGATAAACATGTCGCAGCCATATCAATATTGCAACCCACGCAAGCCAAGATCCCGCGAAGGTGGAAACTAGCCAAATTTTTTTTCTTCTTTTAAGGGCTTTCTTTTCGTCTTCAAAGTCTGTGCGCTTGCGAATTTTTTCCGATTCGTAGGCACAGGCTATGCACGGCGCGGACATTCCGAATTTTTCAAGCTCGCGCGCGTATTCTGCATCGGAATATTTGGGCGGGTTTTGGGCTTGCACCAACTCGCGCAAATCTTCGTTTGCGCCGCATAGAAAACGGCAGGCCAATATTGCCGGAACCGCAAAAACGTAAGCCAACTCGGCGCAGCCGAACGGCTCGAACGCCATGACGTACATGGCGAAAGAGAGAACGACCGCTAAAACCGCGGCGGCGGCGCGCCTGTCGGTTATTTGTGCCATTCTTTTAAAAGCCAGCCCTCTTCGCGTATGAGATGTTCCGCCTTTTTAAACTTTATGGTTTGGGTCTCTCCGTTTTTTGCGATTGTTACCATATCGTTCCTGCCTATCTTTGGCAGTTCGACATGTGTCTCGATTTTTGGCAGTTTTATTTCTTTCTTTTGGGGAGGCGCGGAAACTTTCGGGGATTCTGGCGTATCGTCTATTTTTTCTCCGTGGGAATGGACTTTCTGCTTTACGCGCTCTATCATTGTCTGCAAAACTTCAAGGCTGGATGCGCTCCTAAAAATGCCCAGACAGACATCGTTGCGGATTTTTCCCATAAGAGAGTCGAAATATTTATACGCTTCGCTTTTGTATTCATTAAGCGGGTCTCTCTGACCATATCCGCGCAGGCCTATGCTGCGGCGCAAGTCTTCCATTTCGGTGAGGTGGTCCTGCCAATTTTTATCGAGAGCGCGCAAAAGAACGAATTTCTCAATAGCTTTCAGGGCCTCAGGGTCTTCCACGTCTTCGCGGATTTTATAAACGGCTTTTATTTCGTCGAAAATAGTCTCGCGCATTTTTTCCGGAGTTTTTCCTTTTAGCTGCTCCGGAAGAATTGCAATCGGGAATCTGCTTGTAACCCAGCTGCACAAAGTTTGCAACTCGGTATCGCTTTCAGTTTCCTCATCGAGGGCAAGAGACGCAATGCGCTCGTCCAACTCGTCGTTTATAAAGTCGAACACAGTGCCGCGCGAGCTTTCTTCGTTGAGGACAGAGTTCCTAATGCCGTATATTATTTCGCGCTGCTTATTCAGCACGTCGTCGTATTGAAGAAGCCTTTTGCGGATGGAATAGTTCTGGTTCTCTACCGTTTTTTGGGCGGTTTCTATTGAGCGATTGAGCAGCGGATGGTCTAGCGGGGCGCCCTCTTGGAACGTCTTATTGAGGATTTTCGACATCGTGCTATTGCCGAATTTTCGCATCAAGTCGTCTTCAAGGGAAATCATAAACTTTGAATATCCCCTGTCGCCTTGGCGTGCGCAGCGACCGCGCAGCTGCCTGTCTATGCGCCTGGCTTCATGGCGTTCGGTGCCGAGCACATATAGCCCTCCGAGTTCTTCCACGCCTTCTCCCAATTTGATGTCGGTTCCGCGGCCTGCCATATTTGTGGCGATAGTTACAGCGCCTTTTTCTCCCGCATGGGCTATAATTTCGGCTTCCTGCTGGTGGTGCTTGGCGTTTAAAACCGTATGGGGAACGTTCTTGCGCTTAAGCATGCGGCTTAGCAATTCGCTGGCTTCTACCGATGCCGTTCCGACTAGAACGGGTTGCCCGCGGCGGTGTGCGGCTTCTATTTCATCTATTGCGGCGTTGTATTTTTCGCGGCGCGTCTTGAAAATTATGTCGTTGCTGTCCTTGCGCATGCACGGTTTGTTTGTGGGTATCGCCATTACGTTCAAACCGTAGATGTCGTGGAATTCCTGCGCTTCGGTTTCGGCGGTGCCGGTCATGCCAGCCAATTTTTCATACAGGCGGAAGTAGTTTTGAATTGTTATTGTGGCGTAGGTCTTGGTCTCTTTTTCAATTTTTACGCCTTCTTTGGCTTCAACAGCCTGATGCAGGCCTTCGCTCCAGCGTCGCCCGTACATTATTCTGCCCGTGTTGGGGTCGACAATATGGACTTTGCCGTCTTGAACGACGTATTCGACGTCGCGCTCGTAGATTGAATACGCGCGCAGAAGCTGGCTTATGCAGTGTATGTCCTCGGAAAGCGCAATGAATTTATCCTCCTCGCGCAGTTTGGCTTCCTGCTTCTGCTGGGGAGTCATCGACTTGTCCGCGTCGATTTCCATAAAGATTGTTGGAAGGTCGGGAAGCACGAAAGCGTCGGGATTTTCAGGATGGATGGCGTTGCGGCCAAGCTCGGTGAGGTCGCTTGTGTGCTGCTTTTCATCTATGACGTAATAAAGTTCTTATTTGAACTTAAAGCGCTCGTTTTTGCGGAAATCAGCCGCCATTTCCGCGTCGAGCTTATCGAGCTTCTTGCGCAGTTGGCCGTCTTCCATCAGCTGCATTAAAATTCTGTTCTTGGGTGCGCCTAGTTTTACCTGCCACATTTTGATGACAGTGGCTTCGTCGACATCGGGATTTTTTTGGAACGCCGATTGGACTTCGCCGATGAGTTTGTTGCAGAGATGCGTTTGCAGGCGGACAACTTTTTCGATTAGCGGTTTGAGCGCGTTGTATGGCGGCTCCCTATCGTCTTGAACGGGGCCGGATATGATAAGAGGGGTGCGCGCTTCGTCTATGAGAATGGAGTCGACTTCGTCCACGATGCAGAAATAATGCCCGCGCTGGACTTGCGCCTGCGCGCTGCTCGCCATTCCATTGTCTCGCAAGTAGTCAAAGCCGAATTCGCTGGCTGTTCCGTAGGTTATGTCGGCTTGGTAGGCTTTGGCTTTTTCGTCCATATCCTGCATATTGTAAATCCAAGATACGGTAAGCCCTAGGAAATTATAGAGGTAGCCCATCCATTCGGAGTCGCGCTTTGCGAGGTATTCGTTAACTGTTACAAGATGGCAGCCTTTCCCGGTGATGGCATTCAGATAGAGAGGCAGGGTTGCGACCAAAGTTTTGCCTTCGCCGGTTGCCATTTCGGCTATCATATTGCGGTGCAGCGCCATTCCGCCAATGAGTTGGACGTCGTAATGGACCATTTGCCATTCAATTTCATGTCCGCAAACGGTTATTTTTTTGCCGCAAAGCCTACGCGCAGCGTTCTTTACGGTTGCAAAAGCTTCGGGCAGCAGCGAATCTAGTGATTCGCCTTCTGAATAGCGCTTTTTAAATTCCAGAGTTTTGGCTTTTAGCTGTTCGTCGGAAAGCGATTGATACTGCTTTTCCAACTCGTTTATTTTTTGGACTATCGGGCGAGCCTTTTTATAGAATTTTTTATAGTGGCTGCCGGCGAACAATTTTAATATTTTTGCTATCATTTTATTTTAAATTTTTCGTGTTATTGCGCGTTTAAGCGCCTTAAATCGGAACATAATAACTTATCCTCTTATCCGCATATTAACCGGATTTTCCCGCGCGCCGCGGAAATGGGATTTAGGGCTTGGCGGTTAAACTATAGAAGCCGGAGCTCTAATGGGGTTGGCCGGGTCAAAGCGGAGTTTAGAAGTAAATATTTCATTAGGTGTGGAAATTATGCTTTCAAAAACTTGGGAAAATGCGCGACCGAACGCACTGTCGGACATTTGCACCATGGCGCATTGGCAGTGCGCGAGCAGCATATTGAATGCGCTTTCGGAAATGTTCTGGCGCTTTGAAATCTCTGAGGAAGTTCTGCTTTTTGCAGAGCGTTGAGCATTTTTTATTATTCCTGCAGGCGATGTTTCTCCGCCTGCGTAGGCAGCGCTGGAGCGTTCAATTCCGCACAAGCCGCACGCGCACGCGACGAAAAATCCGAGTGTGAGAGACAGGCTGTGGGCTATTTTGAACATATGATATACGTGTAATAGATGAAATATTCTTTTGCCAATTTGCCAAGCTTTTACTTGGAAGCCCCCCATCTATTTGTAAAAGGATAAAATATTATCAAGGACTTTCCAACCAACGCTTCTTGCGGCACATACCCCCAATAGCGGCTGTCGAGGCTGTTTGCAGAATTGTCGCCCATGGCGTAATAGTTTTTTTGCGGAATTTTTACGGTTTGGCCGTCTTTTAAGGCCCCCTCGGCGCGGTATCCGCAGTAGTCGCCCAAGCGTTCGGAGTTGGCCTTGAACGCAACGGAGCCTTCGATCGGCTTGCCGTTGCGCATTAGGGTAAAGTCTTCGACTTTCAAGGTGTCGCCGCCTTCTCCTACTAGCCTCTTGATATAGTATTTATCGTCGGGGACGCCGTTGTTCATGCGCGTCATGCCGTCGCAGTATTTTGTTCGGAACACTATGGCGTCTCCTATTTTTGGTTTTTTAAAATTATAGGTGAATCTGTCTACAAAAAGCATATCGCCGCTTAGAATGTCGAAATTTAAAAATTGCTCCCCTTTTTTTACCTCGCCGAGTTTCATAAACAGTTTGCCGTCTTTGGCGACTATTCTTCCTTCGTCGGACAATTTGCGCAAAAATTCGGATAGGTCGTTTTTTGGGTCGTTGTTAAAAGCTTCGGCTAAAACAGTGTCCAGACTGAAATCTGCGGGAAGATTTAGGTCTACTTCAGAATTTCCAATGCGGAACTTATAGTTGCGCTGGTAAGTCGGCCAAACAAAGTATTCCTTTACGGATTTCATGTCGAATTTTGCCAAACCGCTGCGGGCTGCCACCGAATTTGGCGGATTGATTTCAAGAGTCAATTCCCCCGATTCCGGCGCGCGAAGCGCGTAGTTGGAGGCTCCCTTTAACAGAAAGCGCATGGCTCTTTCCGGAAAACCGGGTGCTTGCGACGAGTCTGGATAGACCTCAGCCGTCATTCCGTAAAAAGACGGATACATAGAGTTTGTGGGTATTTTAAAGGGCTGGAGAAAAAAGCTTCTGACGCCTATGGCAAGGATTCCCGCCACAATTATCATATCGACATTGTCTGCCCAAGAAGTCAGCGGATAGATTTTGCCGCCGTGCTTTAGCATCATAGTTTCCAGCCGCTTGGCGAGCGATTCGTATTCGGGAGTGTCTAATTTTCCGTCCAGAATAAGCTCGTCGAGTTCCTCGATCATTCTCCGCATGATAGGCGCGTCGTTGCCCATAGTGTCGCAGCGGTAGTTGTAGACTTTATACGCCATAGACGCCAAATCTTTGGCGCTCTTTTTCTTTTTATTCCCGAAAAAAAACATAATAAAATTAAGTGTTGGATTTTAAGACATTTACAAAGGCTTCTTGCGGAATCGACACTTTCCCGATTTGTTTCATTCGCTTTTTGCCCTCTTTTTGTTTTTCAAGAAGTTTCTTTTTTCGCGTGATATCGCCGCCGTAGCATTTTGCGGTAACGTCTTTTCTAAACGAGCTTATAGTTTCGCGCGCTATTATTTTGCCGCCGATTGCCGCCTGAATGGCGACTTTAAACATTTGCCTTGGCAATATTTCCTTTAGTTTTTCGCAAAGCGCGCGGCCTTTGCTTTCGGCTCTGTCGACATGCACTATCGAGGAAAATGCGTCGATTTGTTCCGAATTTATCAAGATATCCAGGCGCACCAGCTTTGACTGCTGATAGCCGTTCATTTCATAGTCTAGGCTTCCATAGCCGCGGGTTATGCTTTTTAGCCTGTCGTTAAAATCTATTAGAATTTCGTTTAGGGGAAGGATGCACACGAGCATTACGCGGGTGTCGTCTATTGTTTCGGTTTTTTCGCAGTAACCGCGCTTTTCGGCGACTAGCGCAAGCATATCTCCAATCGAGTCGGTTGGTATGAGAATGTTTGCCCTAATCATAGGCTCGTATATGCTTTTTATCAGAGTGGCGTCTGGGAGGCGGCATGGATTGTCGATTTCAATCTGCTGCCCGTCGTTCAACTCCAGCTTGTAAACGACGCTTGGATAAGTGGAAATTATGTCTAAGTCGTATTCGCGGCGCAGGCGCTCTTGGACGATTTCCATATGCAACAGCCCAAGAAACCCGCATCTAAACCCAAACCCGAGCGCTGCGGAAGATTCGGGCTGAAAAATTAGCGCTGAGTCGTTGAGCTGTAGCTTGGCGATTGACACCTTTAGCTTTTCGTATTCCGAAGTGTCGACGGGGTATATTCCCGAAAACACCATAGGCTTTACCTCTTTATATCCGTGCAGCATTTCCTCCGCGGGTTTTTCCGCGAGAGTGATTGTATCGCCTATGCGTATTTCCGAGGCGTCTTTTATGTTGGCTACAACATATCCCGTGCATCCGGTTTCAATCGAATCGGAAACTTTCATTGTCGGGGCAAAGTGGCCTACTTCTTTGATTGTAGTCTTGCGGTTTTTGCCCATCATTAAAATTTCGTCTCCGGGCTTTAGGCTTCCGGAAAACACTCTTACAAAACATATGACGCCTTTAAATGAATCGAAAAGACAGTCGAAAATCAATGCGCGCGTGGCGGGGTAGTCCGCAAGTTTTGGGGCTGGCACTTTTTTTATGACGGCTTCCAGTATTTCTTTTATTCCTATGCCGCTTTTGCCGCTTGCTAAAATTGCGTCGTCGGCGGGAATCGCCAAAATGTCTTCGACTTGTTTCTTGCACAGGTCGGGCTGCGCGCTTGGAAGGTCTATTTTGTTTATTACGGGTATAATTTCCAAGCCTTGCGCTACGGCAAGATGGGCGTTTGCAACGGTTTGGGCCTCGACGCCCTGCGCTGCGTCTATCAGCAATATTGCGCCTTCGCACGCGGCGAGCGAACGCGAAACTTCATAGGAGAAATCCACATGTCCGGGAGTGTCGATAAGATTGAGCAAATAATCTTCGCCTTCGTATTTATAGCGCATTGATACTGGATGGCACTTTATGGTGATTCCGCGCTCGCGCTCGAGGTCCATCGAATCGAGAAGCTGGTCTTGCATATCGCGCTTTTGGATAGTATTGGTTTCCTCCAGCAGGCGGTCTGAGAGTGTAGTTTTGCCGTGGTCGACGTGGGCGATGATGCAGAAATTTCTTATGTTGGCTAATTGGTCCATTTAAATAGATTCGTCCTTAAAAATATAAGGGCAAAATTCTCCACAAATTTCGCGCGGACGCAAGAACATTTTGCTTGTTGCGGCTATGGTTAAAAAGCGGGATGTTTGGGCGAATAATTTCTTCTGCAAAAGTTCTCTATATGAGCTTGCGGGAGGTTGCAAACGCATTTCTTACGGAATTATATGCGGGCTATTTAAACTATTGCAGGCAATGTGCGGCAAGCGACAGCAAAATAGGCAAAACAATTTATTTTTATAAAACAAAAAGACCGCGGTTTCCGCCGCGGCCTTTTGTTGCAAAATATGGTTTATTAGATTTTGTAGGGCAGGAATTCCTGCTTGTATTCGTAATGGCTGTTGAAGAATTTGTTGGCCTCTTTATTCGTGAATTGGCGAGTAGAGTGGTCGTAGACAAGTTCTTCTCCGGGGAAATGGATTGGGATGCAGCCCAATAGGACGAATTCATTCAAGTCTGCCGCGTAGTCGACAATGTCAGAATTTGCCTTTTTGCCTTCCAGGCAAGCTTCGACCCAATTGCGGTGGTGAGATTTTTCGGTAGGAATATCAGGGGGAAGGGCATTCGATTTTTTCAACTCAATCATCCTGTCGCGCGGAGATATTATTGTGCGCGCGCCGAATTGGTCGAAACACATAACCGTCTCTTTTGTGCCAACTATTACCGCTCCGTTGGGGGTGGTATCTACAACTTCCTGCGGAACTCTTGGAATATCCTTGGGGCGCAGCGAAGTATCGTACCAATACATTTTTACCGCAGGCCGCGACCCTTTGGGCGCGAACTCAAATTCCGTGCGGGAGTGCAGTGGCCAAGAGAAATCGTCAAACGGATCTGATGTGCCTTTGATTTTTACAGGCATGCCAAGTTCCAGCGGAGAATACACCCAATCGAAAACGTGGCATGCGTGGTCGCCCATTGCGCCCGTTCCGTAGTCGCGCAACCCGCGCCAATGGGATGGGATAATATTGCTTGAATATTTTGCGTCTGGGGCGACGTTTAGCCATAGTTTGAAATCAAGCGTCGAGGGAACTTTTTCCGAACCGTCTGGACGCGGAAATTTGCTTCCCTGTCTCCATACCGGCCTGTCCGTCCAAATGTGCATTTCTTTTACTTCGCCGATAATTCCGCTTTTATACCATTCGCGGACGTTTCTCCAAGGGCCTATTGTATGTCCCTGGTTGCCGAGTTGGGTTGTAACACCCGTCTTTTTTGCTATTTTTGCAAGCTCGCGGGATTCCCATATCGTGCGCGTCATGGGTTTTTCGACATATACGTGCTTGCCGTTTAGCATAGCCCAAGCTGCGATTGGAAAGTGCGCGTGGTCGGGGGTTGATATTACGACGGCGTCTATATCTTTGCCGTATTTATCGAACATTTTACGGTAGTCGCGCATGCGCGGAACATTGGGAAACTTCTTGTAGGTATTTCCCGCATTTTTGTCGTCCACATCCACGAAGCAAACTGGATTAACCTTGTCGAAGGTACAAAGTTCTTGGCAAGCCCATTCGCCGCGTCCGCCTACTCCTATGAACGCAACATTTAGTTTCGAGCTTGGCGGTTTTCCTGCGCCCGCGACCCATTGCGGCAAAATTGTAAACCCGGCCGCCGAAAATGCTGCTGCTTTTATAAAGTCTCTTCTAGTTTGTTTCATTTATTCCTCCATTTACGATATATATTTATCAAATAGAGTTTATACTATTTGGTTAAAAAAAAATCTAGTTTAATTTATGAAATAAAAAAGCGATATACAAATATGAGACTGAAATTGATACTTTATTGTGTTGCGTTTATGTCTTTTTTAACGATAGCCGGACAAGCTTGTTTTGGCGGTAATGAAGAAAGAACGGAAAATAAAAAAATGAAATACATCTTGACTGAACTAGAATACCCGGTCGACGCCCTTGAGCCTTGGATTGATTCTGAAACTGTGGCAATTCACCACGGCAAACACCAAGCCGCGTACGTGGCCAATCTTAACAAGGCGCTTGAATCGGAGCCAAACTTCAAGTTTGACGGGTCGGTAGAGGCTTTGATATCGGGGCTAGACAAAGTTCCCGAGAACATAAGAACAGCTGTCCGCAACAACGGAGGTGGCGTTTGGAACCACACTTTCTATTGGCGCGGGCTTTCTCCCGAAAAGAGCGAACCTTCTCCGGAGTTAATGGCGGCAATTAAAGAATCGTTCGGCTCTTTTGAGGAATTAAAGAAGCAAATGAACGCCGCAGCAGTCGGCAGGTTCGGCAGCGGATGGGCGTGGCTTGGCGTTTCGCCCGACGGGAAACTGAAGATTTGCTCTACTCCAAACCAGGATGCTCCAATCATGGGCGAGGCTGTAAGCGCATGTAATATGATACCTATTCTCACCATAGACGTATGGGAACACGCCTATTATTTGAAATACCAAAATAGGCGTCCTGAATATGCGGAATGCATATGGAATATCGTCAATTGGAAGCGCGTAAGCGAGCGTTACCAGTTCGCCGTGGACAAAAAAAAGGTTTTATTATAGCGCGCTGGACAATTTGGCGCATATTCAAGTTACATCAAGCGTATCGGCGGGCTTTTGTCCGCCTTTTTTTGCGTTGTAGGGGCTTGCGGAAAAGTTTCTCCAGCCCGAATTCTCACAAGGAAAAAAGATAAACTTGGGGCGGTTCAAAACGAAAAATTTAAGAAATTTTCGCATGCATGTAGATTTTTTTCAAAGCCGCGTAATCCTCGTCGCGCGATTTTGAATATATCAGAGCGTCGAAATACTTTGTTTGAAGAAGTTCATCTTCCGCGGTTTTCATGCGCCGTTCTATTTCAGCTTCGGTTTCTGTTCCTCTGCCTTGCAGGCGCGACCGCAATTCGTCTAGTGAAGGCGGAACTATAAATATGGTTACGAGCCTCCCGGACAGTTCCGGGTTGTTTTCCGCTATTTTTTTCCACGTTTTTGCGCCTTGAACATCTATTATTAGGAGTAAATCTCCGCCCTTTGAGAAAGCGTCGCTTATGGATTTTTTCGACGTTCCATAGTAGCGTTCGTGGATTTTAGCGTATTCGTAAAATTCTCCGGCTTTGATTTTTTTTTCAAATTCCTCCGGGCTCAGAAAGTTGTAGTCCGCGCCGTCGCGCTCTTGTCCGCGGGGTGGGCGGGACGTCGATGTGAGCACGCGCTCAACGTTTGGGAATTCCTCCATTAGGCGCTCGGCGACGGTGTTTTTTCCGCTACCAGCCGGGCCGCTTATTATCATTAAGATATTCTTTCCCATTTTAGTAGAAAATCGAAGCCGTTACTAGAGCCGCCGCACACGCGCAAAGCGCCAGTCCGAAAGTTTTAGCCCGCCGAGGATACTCGTATAAATATGTGAAAAAATCGCGCAGCCTGTACGGAATAGCCCCCAGATAAAGGGAAATCAAAACGACCGCGTAGGACAATGTTACCAGCACAAGTCTTGATGACGGTTCTTGCATAAAAGCCGAGTCCAGAAATTCCCTTGCCAAAAGAAGTCCCAGTACTGCAGCTCCCCTGACCGACAGGAAATCATCCAAATAGAAGAAAGCCAATACTCCGGCTATTCCGAAGACAGCTATTAAAATTCCTTTAATATTGCCGAAATCCGCCTCTCCCAACTGCGAAAGCAGATAAAGGAACCAAAGTCCGGAGCCTCCAAATACTACAATAGCGGCTTTTGTGCTGCGCAGGAACGCAAAGGCGTATTTTTCCATACGGCCGGCATCCGCCGCAAACGGCAATCCGAGCGCGAGCAGAATTGCCGCAAACAGGTATGTCGATAGATACAAATTCATAATTCAATCCAATACTAACAAACGCGCCTTATCAAGACAAAATAGGCGTTTGCGCCTGTTTCCACAATATGTTCACGCGCGCGCATTCCCGATTTGTATTGCGGTTTGTGAGCGCATGGTAGGAATTTTCGCCGTCCAGCGCGCATATTACTTCCACATCAGTATGGGGCATTACTTCTTCCAAGAAATTTATTCTTATTTGATTTGGGAGTCCTTTAAAATTGTACGGGAGAGATTCTATGACCCAGATGAGATAAACGGCGTTGTTTACATGCCCGTTTAAGTCTATATCGTCATTACGGGCCGCGCATACCGCCGAGGATACCACATTTTCTGGCGGTTTTAGCGGAAGGAATTCGGAGGTATTTGCGTATTTTTTTTCAAGTCTGGACCAATCTTGTATTTTTCCCATGCGCGCTATTTTTCGTTCGCGCGTGTCGAAAAGCACCCATTGGGAACGTGCAGACACAAGTTCAATGCCAGACGAATCCGTTACAACAAATTCCCTGTATGTAGCGACTTTATCCTTGTCCGACGCCCAAGTTGTAACATTTATACGTTCGCCCCATTGCGGGAGTCTGGTTATGTTTATGACGAACTTTGAAACTGCCCAGCCCAAATTCAGCGGCTTTAAAGCCTTAAAATCCACCCCGAGTATCGTTGCGTGTTCCGTTGCGGCTTCCTGAAGCATTTGCAGGAGGCCGTTGCATTTTAGAGTGCCGTTTTTGTCGGCGTCGGATATGCGCACTTTATAGGATGTGCGGTGAATATTGTCTAGCATTGGATTTATTCTTCATGCAAAAAAAGTCCGAAATTTCTTGCGGACTTTTTTGCTCTAGTTGATTTTAAGGAAAGATTTACTTTTTTTGAAGCGGCTTTCCGTTGAGTTCTCCCGTCAGAGATTCCAAGAACTTTACAATTGCCGATATTTCGTCGTCGTCAAGCTCTTTATCTCGCTGATATTTTGCCATAACTTCCACAGCGTGTTTGAGGGTTTTTGAAGAACCGTCGTGGAAGTATGGGGCGGTTAGCGCCACATTGCGCAGGGTGGGGGTCTTGAATTTGCGAATGTCCCTTTCGTCCTTTGTATTCGAAGCCAAGCCCGTGTCGTTAATTTTGCCAACATCGCCGCGGTCGTTAAAGTAGTCGCGGGCCAGACCCATATACTCGAAAGACTGTCCGCCGAAATTTTGTCCGGAGTGGCAAAGCGTGCAATTGTATTGCTTGAAAAGTTCGTACCCTTTAATTTGCTCCTTGGTCAAAGCTTTTTTGTCGCCTTTGAGATAGCGGTCAAACGGGCTGTTGGGAGTTATGAGAGTGCGTTCGAAAGCGGCGATTGCATCGGTGATGTTTTTTTCGTTAAATCCGTCCGGATATACTTTTTTAAAGTCTTTCTCAAAATCCGAGTCTTTTGAAAGCCTTTCGGCAACGGCCGACCAGGAGCCGCCGTCCATTTCAATCGGATTCATAGGAGGTCCGCCGGCCTGTTCTTCCAAATTGTTTGCGCGGCCGTCCCAGAACTGCTTAAAATTAAATGCTGCGTTATAAACGGTGGGGGCGTTTATATCGCCTTTTTGTTCGCGGATTCCGGTAGATGTCTGCAATGCGTCTACTCCGGCTCCTTCAAGCGGATGGCAGGTCGCGCATGATACCGTATTGTCGCCAGACAGAGCCGTATGGTGGTAAAGTATTGCTCCCAGTTCAGCCTTGCGGGGATCGACATCTAGGCTTTCCGGTATAGGCCATACGGGTTCATTGGCGAATTCTTCGGCAATACCGGATTTAGCGTTCAATTTTTTGCGTTCTACGGAAATCCAATCTGTAATAGCCGCGCGCTCTTGGGAATTTATATTGGAGAACCAGTGTACCAGCTTAAATCTGAGCGGAGGCATTGTATTTTCATCCACTACATATTCGATTTTCGCCAGAGCGGATTCATTTGCCGGCAAATCTTTTTCAATTGCGGCCATTGTTGGGGCTATGTCGAAATTGCGGAGTCCCAGTGCCATATCGTTCTTTATGAGGGAACCGACAAATGGAATGTATCCGTAAAACGGCGGTTTGGCGTCTTTGGAATGGCACATTACACACCCGGCTTCATTCAGGGCGTAAACGGCTTTTTGGGACGGCGAACCATCGGGAAGCTTTGAATACGAGGACGCCCAGAAGTATCCTGCACCCCATATTATAACAATCACCAACAACACGGCTAATTTTTTATTCATGATGATACGTTGTTTTATTGTTTCAAATAAATCTTTGTCATTTGGATTATAAAGGCAAATCAAAAAAAATTTCAACAATAAAAAAAGCGCCTATTAGCAAGGCGCTCCCAAACGTTTCCGGAGGTTGTCATTGTTCTGCAACGGGAACAAATTCTTTTGCGGAAGCCCATCCGCGCTTGCCATTTTTAGTAGCCACATGCACGAAATTTCCGTGCTTGCGCTCTATGGAGGCTGTTTCCCCCTCTCCCACTATTGAAGACACAGGGGCTGCGTCTGTTGGCGATAGTCTGAGCGGTACGTCCTCTTTGACTGATATCGCCGTTTGCCGGAAATCCCGCCAATTGAGCATTGCTATTACCGACGTTATAAAAACCGCACCCGAGACTATTGCCAGGAAAACAGTTGCCATGTTATTGTAACTGTAAAGCGGCGGAATAAATATAAGAAGAATTGTAAGCCAGAAGAATGCAAAACAGATTATAGTCCATTCATATTCCGACAGTTCAGCTAAAATTTCATATATTTGCGGGCGTTGCGGCAGGTCTATTGCCGTGTCTTTTGCGAACATTTGAAGATTTGCGTGGGCTTCGGGCATGCGCGGATTTTGATAGATTGCGCGGTAGTAGTTTAGGAGAGCTTTGCCCTTGTTGCCGAGCTTAGCATTGGTGTTTGCTAAATTGTAATATAGTTCGGCGGTTGGCGGAGCTTCTTTTGCCGCGTTTTCGTAATTTTCGTTGGCGCGCGCATAATCCCCGTTTCTATATGCGTTGTTGCCGAGCGCAAAGAACTCGTCGGCTGTCTGCGCGGCGGATGTGGCCGCAAGCGCCGGCAGAAAGACAACCGTTAAAAACATCCTTAGCGGGGTAATTATTTTTCTAAGAGTTTGCATAGTTTGTTTAGCGATTTGTCCAGTTCTTTCAAATCCGTTTTTGATACGTCTAGGCCTCCGAATGTTATTGCGTCGGCGCCGTCGAAAAACACGTTTGCCGAATCTATATCGGCTTGTTCCAGGGCAAGCGATTGCATAATTTCGCGCGCTTCCCTCAGAATCAGAGAGGAACTTTCGCGTTCAGAATCCGCCGTGAGGGCGTATTGCAGGGCAGTGCGGGCGTCGATGAAGAATGCCTTTGCATCGTTTCGGCTTGCATCGTCTCTGGCTTTGGCAAGATACGCGGAGCATTGTTTGCGGTACGCCAGTTTTTTTGCATACGCTGGATTGTTTTCAAGTAATAGCTTGCGCCGCCTCTTTGCGATAAAAAACGCTATCGCCGCAAGAATCGCCACCTGCAAACCCCAAAACAGCGGAGATTTTAAGAGTTCGATTTCGTGCGTCTTTTCGTTTTTGTCGAGAATTTGGGCAAATTCCGGTTCGGCACTTTTGCTTTCCTCCGCCTTTTGTACCGCCCTATTCGAGCGTCCCGTTGGCGCTACGCTTACTGGAATTTCTTTAGAAGGCAATTCGACGTACTTTTTAGATATGGGGTCAAAGTAGTTGAAGAGAATTTTTGGCGCATATTTCAAATCGGGCTTTGTAGGAACAACAGTATATTCAAAGGTTTTAATTCCTATGTACGCTTGTCCATTGCTTTCGTCCGCAAACGAAGTTTTTGGCTTGTAGCTTTTCCAATCTCCCCCGGTGTCCAGATTCGGGGCTTCGATTCTGCCAAAGTTTCCCATACCGACAAGTTTTGCGGTGATTATTGCCGGATCTCCAACCGAGAGCGCGTCGGGATCGACCGTTACATCTTCAAGCGAAAACTTTCCGATGGCGCCTGTAAAGTTGGCAGGCTTTCCGTCTGCAGGTAGTTCCAATACATTGATTTTCTTGGCGGGCATTTGTATTTCAAATGGCACCTGTCTGCCTCCGCCCATGGACATCATTCTATCAATAAGGGACATTCCCATGAGATCGTCAATATCCATATCGCGGTTGAAAACTCCCTTTGCCGAAAAATCCAAGTCGTATGATCCGACTTTTAAAGGCGTTACGATTGTATGGTATATGATAAATACTTTATCCGGATCCGATTTTTCATCTACTGTCGGATCTGTAGTAAAAGCTGGGCAGTCGAATGCGTCGGCTTTTTTTATGTCAGGAGCCAGCTGAGCCAGGCGGAATCCGTTGCGCAATATCGATTTGTCGAATGAGAAGATAAGCTCGCACGGCACGGACTCTCCGACGTAAATTTCTTCGCGCGGGAGTTTAATTTCAAGATTTGCGCTACTGCGCAGGGTGTCGTCAAAGGATTGGGTTTGCTGGCGCGCTGCGCTTTGCGTGCGCGTTCTAGACGGGAGCCCAAACATGCTTCTCATCCCGAAAGGATCGCCCATCGGCTGTGCCGATTGTTGCGCCGGGGCGGATTCGTCGACTTTTAGAGTTGCAGCGGCAATCTTATATGTTTTACCCTTGTATTCCACACTCCATTCCGGAACCGTAAAAATCCCTTCTTTAAGCGGGCGCACCGTATACTGCAGCGACGTTGAACTGGATGTCCCTGAAGTTCCCATCGAAAAACTTTGGGAACGGCTTTGTCCGATTATTTGCAACCCGTCGGGCATTGGAATGTCGTCCGATGAAATATTGCCGTTTATATCCTTCAATATAACTGTGTATGTTGAAGTAGAGCCTGGGCGTATTTCCTTAGGGTCAAATCCAGATGTCTCGATTGATTGTCCTAAAAGCGCAACATAGGCGGTTGCGATAAAAAATGATGCGTATAGTTTTTTCATTACCAATCTTTGTATGATTTTTCAAATCTGTCTTTTTGTTCTCCGAAGCCGCGTAGCGGCAAGCTTTTTTCAGAATCCTTCATGGATTCCAGAAGTTGTCTGGCTTCTTG
This sequence comes from uncultured Opitutales bacterium, assembly GCA_944389215.1. GTDB lineage: Bacteria > Verrucomicrobiota > Verrucomicrobiia > Opitutales > Intestinicryptomonadaceae > Merdousia. Next base: position 15,824 of record CALXLN010000130.1, on the reverse strand, counting down.
GCGCGTCATAGCGCCTACTTCTTTGCGGTAATTTTCCGCGGCGGTTTCGTCCGCTTTCTCTTCGGCGGGAGTTGCAGGAGCGGCTTGTTCCCGTTTTTCCTCCTCCGGTTTTGCGGCTTGTTCTTCCGCTCCGCCGGCTTTTTGTTCGTCTTTGCCGGCATTCCGTTCTTCTTTGGAATTTCCGGTTTCCGGACGCTGTTGTTGTTTGTCTTCGCCTCCTTTCGGAGATTGTTCGTTTTTTTTGTTGTCTATGGCTTGTTCATCTTTGCCTTGGTCTTTATTTCGTTCGTTTGGCTCGTTATTGTCTTTTTGAGAATCTTGGCGGTTTTGGTTTTGAGGCTGGTTGCCTTTATCATTTTTGTCTTGTTTATTGTTTTGATTCTGGCCCTGCTGTTGATTCTGGTTCTGTTGGTTGTCCTGATTCTGCTGGTCCTGTTGTTGATTCTGGTCTTGCTGGTTATCTTTGTTCTGCTGGTTCTGTTGGTTCTGCTGCTGGTTCTGTTGTTGATTTTGGTTCTGTTGGTTATCTTGATTTTGCTGATTCTGGTCTTGATTTTGTTGGTTTTGGTTTTGCTGGTTGTCGTCGCGGACTAGTTTTTTTAATTCTTCTTTTAATTCCGCAAGGCTTTTTTCTTTTAACTTTTGAGCGTTTGACGACATAGCCTCAACCGCGCGGCTTGTCTTTAATATTTCTTTTTCTAGATTCGAGCTTGCTGTTTGGGCGGCGTTTAGATTTTTGCGCGCCGATTCAAAATTGCCATCTAGCTGAAGAGCGTTTTTAAAATTGTTCGCGGCGTCTTTTGCGGACGATTGCACATCCTGCCACGCTGTTTTTGCCGCGGAAAACTCTTTTTTTACATTTTCGACTTCTTTTTCAATGGATTCGCATTGCGATATTGCCTGTTTCAATTGCTGCTGCAGCTGCTGGTCGGCCTTCAGGGGGCTGTTTTGCATTGCCTGTTTCTTTTCATCCTCCGTCTTTGCCGATTTGAGCAATTCTTCCTCCTGTTTTAGAAGCGGCTGGCCGCGTTGCACAAGCTGGCTTCCCGATGCAATCATTTGTTCTGTGCCGGCGGAAAGTTGCGCTGCCTTTTGTGATATTTCTTCCGGAGACGATACATTTGCGAGTTTTTGGCGGGCTATTTCATAGTCTGCGTTTCCCATATTATAAAATGCTTTTGAGTGCAGTCCAAAGTCGGATTCTTCCGCCTTTAGAGCTGTCTGGAAAAGTTCTTTGGATTTTTGGTATTGTTTTCCTTCGTACTCATCCAAGGCGGAGTTGAATATTTCGCGCGCCTGCGGGGGGTCTTCTGAAATTTCGGCGTTTGCCTCGCACGGCGAGAGCGCCGGAATTGCCGCCAATAGAAGCAGTAGGGGATATGCCCGGCCGCGGCTGAAGAATTTGCGCGTGCCAATAAGGGATTCCAGCGCAATTAGAATTATTGCGATTGCCAGCGGGAACTGAAAGCGCTCTATTGCAAATTGCTTCATTCTGGACGACAGCTCTTGTTGGGGAATTTTCTTAAGGCCTTCCGTGTAGATTGTATCCATTCCGGTTGCTGAAAGGGGTTCGTAGAAACCGCCGGTTTCTTTTGCGATTTTTGTGAGGACTTCTTCATTCAAGCGGCTTTTTACAAGGTTTCCGTTTTCGTCTTTTAAATTTGTAAGCCTTCCGTTCTCGTCGCGAACGGGTATTAATTCTCCTTTGGAATTGCCGACGCCGAGCGTGTAAATTGTTACGCCGCGTTCTTTGGCCTGCTTTGCCTTGTCTACCGCAGAGGCCTCAAGTTCTTCGCCGTCGCTTATCAGAACTATAATTTTGTGGTTGGTAGTGTCGGAAAATGCCACTTCAGATTCGTCGATTGCGGCTGCGATATTTGTTCCGCCGCGTTGAATTACGTCGGTGTCGAGAGCCTCAAGCGACATTCTAAACGCGTCGTAGTCCAGCGTGAGGGGACACTGTAGAAACGCCTGTCCGCTAAAAGCCACAATGCCGATTCTATCGCCGTCTAAAATATTCACCAAATCTAAAACCGCAAGTTTTGCGCGCTCAAGGCGGTTGGGTTTCATGTCTTCGGCGAGCATGCTCTTGGAAGTGTCGATGGCAAAGATTATATCTATTCCGCGCGTCTTTGTTTCTTCCCAGCGGTATCCCCATTGGGGGCGGGCCAGCGCGACAAAAACGGCGAATACGCCAAAAATCGTGAGCGCCTTTTTTATGAAAACCTTGGTTTTGCTGACCGTTCTTGAAAGTTCGGGCAGAAGCCGCTCGGATGCGAATTCGGACAGCAGCTTTCTTTGGCGGCGCGCCGACCAATAATTGAGTGCCAGCATTGCCGCGACCGCAACAAGTCCGGCGTAGAGCCAAATTGGAGAGTGGAAAGTCATTATGGTAACGTCCTAAGTCTTGTGTTTATTAGAATCAGTTTGAGTGCGATGACCGCCAGGGCGGCTCCCGCAAACCATTGGAAGAGTTCGCGGTATGATGTGAAGTTGCGAAGTTTCACTTTGGTTTTTTCAAGGGAATCGATTTCGTCGTAAATTTGTTCGAGTTGTTTTAGATTTTTTGCCCTATAGAATTTTGCCCCGGTTATTTCGGAAATCTTTTTTAGGGTTTCCTCGTCGACGTTGCTTTGCATATCGCCACCGTACACGGGGTTGCCTGCGCGGTTGCGGATAACGTTCTGGTTTTGGTCAAGGCGCGCTGCCGGGACTATTCCGCTGCGTCCGGCGGCTATCGTGTACACTTTGGCGTTGTAGCTTGCCGCCGCTTCGGCTGCGGCTATAGGAGAAATTTTGCCCGCGTTGTTCTCGCCGTCTGTGAGAAGAATTATCACCCTAGACTTTGCGTTTTTTAAATCGCGCAGGCGGTTGACGCTCATTCCGATTGCCGAGCCTATCGCAGTGCGGTTGGGATCGATTACGCCTATGTCCAATCTGTCCAAATTCTGCAGCAGCCAATCGTGGTTGAGCGTCATTGGGGAAACTAAGAATGGATTCACTGCAAAGGCGACCATTCCTATTCTGTCGTTGGGCCGTTTTTTGATAAAATCCTCAATAACCTTTTTTACGGCGTCCAAGCGGGTAATAGGGGCGTTTGCGTCCGACGTGAAATCGAGGCCTGCCATAGAGCCGGATGTGTCTACGGCTAGGACTATGTCTATACCGCTTTCTTCGCGTTCGCTATATCCCATTCCGATTCGCGGCCGGGCAAATGCGATTATGAGAAGCGCAAGGGAGATTATTGTGAGGATAAAGCGCAGCATTCCGGCCCGCGCCTTGTTTTTGCGCGACGCTTCTTTTGCGATTGCCACGCTTGAGAATATGATGGAGCCGTTTTTGCCCGCCGCGCCGCGAAGCAGCGCCAAAAGAGGCAATAGCAGCAATCCCCATAGAAATTCAGGATTTGCAAAGTCGAAATTCATTTCACTACGGTGGGTTCGTCTTTTTCGGATTCTTCCGTCGCGTTTGCGGCATCTTTCAAAGATTCCGCCGGTGCGCCGGGTTCCGTTTTTTCAGATTTTTGTTTTTGAGCCAACTTATCGTTGTCGTGCGCTAGAAATTCGCGCGCGTCTGTCAGAAGTTCGGATTTTTCCTCTCCGCGGAACGAGTGCTGGGCAAACTTTGCGATGTCGGCGAGTTTCAATATGCTTTCCAATATTCCGCGCTCTTTTTCGTCAAGTTGCGGCGATGCCGCTGCTATCTGCAGAAATTCTTCCGTAGTGCGTTCCGGGGCGGGAAGGTTGTGCACGGCTTCAATGTAGTCTCTCACAGCTTGCGATACTTCTTGCGCATAGGCTTTAGCCCCGCTTTCAACGTACACTGTTTCAGCTTTGTCCAGTTTTGCCATCGCTTTTTCAAACGGCGTCGGCAATGGCTTTTTCCTGGGCTTGAAGATAATGTAGGAAAGTATCGCCAGAACTGCGGCAGCCGCTGCTACATATCCCCAATATGATTCCCAAAAACCCAAGCCTATTTTTTCTGTTACGCCTTCGGTGGATGGAAAAAGCGAGGAATATTTCTTTATATTTTCTTCGGCTTTTTTTGCCGCAGCTTCAAGCGCTGCCTTTTTCTGGGCTTCCTCGGCGGCTTTCAAATCGTCGGGGGTCATCGCCTGCTGTGGCGATGCTGGAAAAGAAGCCGACGGCGAAATTTGCGCAGGCGCAAAATTTTGCGTGTCTGGCTGTATCTTTACGGGGGCGCTTTGCGCGGATGCGCATGCGCACGCGAAAAATATGCAAATATGGCAGATTATTCGATTCATCGTTTTGCGCGTCTCTCGAAAAATTTTCTGAGAACGGTAATAAAAGGTTTGTCTGTAAAAACTTCAAGCAAGTCGATGTTGGAACGGGCTAGAGCGCGTTTAAATTCCTTTAGCCGCGCTGAATTTGTCTTTTCGTAAGCTTGCCGGACTGCCGGACTGTTTGTGTCGAGCTCGACTATTTCCCCGGTTTCCCCGTCCTCTAGAGTTATCACCCCAAGGCGGGGAAGGGAAAGTTCCCTGCCGTCGACAAGTTCAAAGCAAACTAGATCGTGGCGGCGGTTCGTTATGTCCAGCGACTTGAAAACTTCGTCGGAAAATTTTTCCTTGGGGTTTGGAAGTTTGCCGTCCGGCCCTTGGAGAAAGTCGCTTATTAGAACGACGATTGCCTTGCGCTTTAGCATACGGTTTACTTTTTCAAGGGCGGCGGCGATGTTTGTGCCGCGCTTTTGGGGCTCGAAAAATAGGATGTCGCGTATGACCCTCAAAATATGCTGGCGTCCCTTGCGGGGAGGTATGATGTGCTCTACTTCCTCCGTAAACAGCGCCAACCCGACTTTGTCGTTGTTGCGCGCGGCCGAGAAAGCGAGGGTGCTTGCCAGCTCGGCGGCTAGTTCGCGCTTTGACAAATTTGAACTCCCGAATTGCCCGCTGGCGGAAAGGTCCACTACAAGCATCATTGTAAGCTCGCGCTCCTCGCGGTATTTTTTTACGTGGGCTTTGCCTGTGCGGGCGGTAACGTTCCAGTCTATGCTTCTGATTTCGTCGCCCGCCTGGTATTCGCGCGCTTCCTCAAAGTCCATTCCGCGGCCTTTGAAGATGCTGTGGTAGGCGCCCGCGAGGGCGTCGCTAACCTGCCTGTTGGTGCGGATTTCAATTTGCCGCACCTTTTTGAGCATGTCTGTTATTTTGTCGCTCATGAAGCTTGTTTAGCGGATTAGGGAACGGCAATTTTATTTAAGACTTTTGCAACTACGTCCTCGCTTGAAACGCCTTCGGCTTCCGCTTCGTAGGTTACGATTATTCGGTGGCGCAGAACGTCGAGAGCTATGTCTTTTATGTCTTGCGGCACGACGTATCCGCGGCCTTGCAAGAACGCATGGGCTTTGGCTGCCAATGTCAGGGCGATTGTCGCGCGCGGGCTGGCTCCGAACTGTATCATATTCTCGAGCTCTCCAAGCCCATATTTCTTCGGTTCTCTGGTGGCGAAAACTATGTCGACTATGTAATCCTTAATTTTGTCGTCGAGGTATATTTCGTCGACGATTTCGCGCGCCTGCATTACTTTTTCGGGCGTTACAACAGTGTTTATTTCCTCAGAAACGCGGGTTTTTGCCATCATGTCCAAAATTAGGCGCTCCTCTTTCTTGTCTGGATAGCCAATTTTTAATTTTAGCATAAACCTGTCGACCTGCGCTTCCGGCAGTGTGTATGTTCCTTCCTGGTCTATCGGATTCTGCGTGGCCAAAACGAGGAAAGGTTCGGGCAGGGGATAAGTTTCGCCGCCAATTGTAACCTGTCTTTCCTGCATGGCTTCCAATAGTGCGCTTTGGACTTTTGCGGGGGCGCGGTTAATTTCGTCCGCTAAAATTATGTTTGCGAATATTGGACCTTTTTGCGTCAGGAATTCGCCTTTTTGCTGGTTATATATTAGAGTGCCGATGATGTCCGCGGGAAGGAGGTCGGGGGTAAACTGGATTCTGTTAAATTTTGCCTCCATTGCAGATGCCATTGTTTTTACGGCCAAGGTTTTCGCCAGTCCCGGAACGCCCTCAAGAAGGACGTGGCCGTTGGCGAGAATGCCGGTGAGAAGCCTGTCGACCAAATATTTTTGGCCCACGATGACTTTGGATATTTCCTGTCTCAAGAGAATTGTCCATTCGGACGCCGCCCTTACTTTTTCGTTTACTATGCTAAGATTCGTACTCATAAATTAAATTTATTATCGTCAAATTGTTTTTGTATAAAAGGTTTACTTGAATAAAGATTATTGAGCAATTTTGACATACCGCGTTCGCATAAGTTCCAAAAAAATGAGACGCACGCATACAATTTATGGCGCGGCGTGGGAATTAGGTCGGGCGTGAATTTATATTAAGCCGCCGGATACGCTTATTTGTCTTTTAGATTTTCCGATTGCACGGCGTCTGTGGGGGCAATGTTTTCCGTCCTTTCGGATTCCGATTCCCTGCGGAACTCAAAGTTTATGCGCGGTCTCCTATCGGGTTTTATATCCCGCACATATTCGATTTCCTCGTCGTCTTCGCCGGAATTTTTTGCGATTTGGTCGGGCTTGCCTTTGGCGGACGAGCTTTTTTTCTCTCCGTTTGCAGTCCTTTCGGTATTTGCTTTCCCTTCGTCAGAGGATGATAAAATTGCGCCTTCAAGGTTTGATTCGCCCTCGGAGTCCGCCTTGCGGGCTGCTATTGCGGCGTTTTCGGATTCCCTGAACGACTCCTTGAGGCTTTCTTTTAGTTGCGTTTCTTTGTTGGCTGCCGCGGCGGATTCGTCTTGCTCTATTGTGTGTCCGGATGCGTCGGTTCTTTTTCGGCTGTTGAAATATTTTTCAACTTCGTCGCCGCTTTGCTCTTTGCCGGCTTCGTCGCCCATTGAGTCTGCCGAGAAGAAAAACACTCCCGACGGCCCCGATTTCTGCCTTAGCACTATCGCGGCGTTTTCGATTTTCCTAAGCGGCGTTCTGAAGGGAGGGGCTTCATTGTGGGCGGAGGTTATTCCCAAGGCAAAACGAAGAAAGTCTTTGAGCTCTGGGGTTGAAAATTCGTATCTGTCGCCGTTTTCGTATTCGTCGTCTTCAACGTCTATTTCAATCTTACCTAAGTAGAATAGCCCGGTTTCTTCTAGCTGGTTGTCCATGGTGTTGTGCTTGGGGGCTGCGGCGTCGTGTTTTCCGTCCCAAGAAACTCTAAAATCGCGCGAGTTAGGCTCGAAAGATTCCCTATCAGTTATTCCGAAAACTTCTATTACGACTTTACTCTTCGACTCCTCATCTATTTTTTCCTCAGCGTACTCTATGGCGACTTCGGCTTTTGTTCCGATTTTTTCATCCAATCCTTGCGATTCCTCCAATTTCAGTTCGCGTTTTGACGGTGGAGATGTGATGTCTGCGCTTGTTGCGGAGTTAGAGTCGGGCAGTAGGGGCAGAGACTTTATAAATAGCACGAGCGAACAATCGGTGATTGCATCGCATTGGGCTTGCACACCAAGTTCTTCGGTTTTTAATTCAAAAGGCAAATACGCTATTGCCTGCTCGCCTTTTACATGGGCGGTGGCAATGAAGTCCGATTTTGAAAATTCCCCGGAGGCAATCGCTTCAAATATAAAAGTATCGCTTTTTTGCGCGATAATTTCTACGGCCCCGGATAAATTGCAAAAAAACAGCATCGCGCATGACGCCGACAAAGCACTTCTAAATATCCCCCCACACATAGTTTTTATAATGATAAAAAAAGCGCACAAGTCAAGTGTTGTAAATTAACGGCAAAGTATGGATGCACGGGCGCATGCAGTTCCAATGGAAAATTGCGCGCGAAAAAACAAAAACGCCGCAAAAATTGCGGCGTTGAATGTTGAAGTGTTGATATTTTTAAGCGATTTTTGGCAGGGTGGCGGGTATATCTACGTCGTGCAGGCTGTTTCTTTTTATCCTTTCCAGCCTGTGGCGGCGCCGAACTTTTCGTGCGAGTTTTACTATTAGTTCGTCGATTGACTTGTACATATCGTCGCTTTCGACGCTTACAACCATATCCGGTCCAGAAATCTCGATGTGCCCTTTTGCGGAAAATTCATTGTGGTGGTGCTTGTTGGGTTTATACGCCAATTCTATTCTTAGGCGTATTATTCGATCGTCATGCACGAACAACTTTTGCATTTTGTTTGTTACGCTGTCTTTTAGGGCTTGTGTTAGTTCGAGGTTTTGTCCCGATATGATTATTTCGCTGTTGTTCATTTTTTCCTTTCGGTTTAGGGCGTCCGTCGGGAGCTTCGGTTTTGTGAGGCTCAAGACATCAGCCGGTTTATATTTTTGCCAAATTTATTTGAAAGAACGTTGAAATTCTGAAATCCTCATCTGCGATTAAATATGCTAGGTGATTTTTGTAAAATTTTCAAGGATAAAAAGGCGGACGGCGCGGTTTTGTCTAAATTGTCTAAAACCAAGCGCGAATTGATCCGGCGCGAGCTTTCCTCCTACGACGCGGTTATTATAACGGGCGGTTCGTCCGGCATCGGACGCGGTTTCATAGAAGTTATGGACGATATTTGCCATGTGAAGCTATGTAATATTTCGCGCAATTTTCCATCCGAATTAAGAAATCGCAGCGATTTTTTGCATATCCCGTGCGATCTTGTAAATCCTGCGGCTTTGGATTCCGCTTTCAGGGAAGTTTGCTCTTTTATTTATTTAGACAAAAATAAAGGAAAATGTTCAAAAAATCCGAAGATTTTATTGATAAATAATTCTGGTTTTGGAGCGTACGGGGAATTTCCGGCTCCGGATATTAACAGAAATTGCCAGATGATAGACTTAAATGTGCGCGCCCTTACGCGCCTTTGCGGGCTTTTCCATCCTTTGATTGTTTCCGGCGGAGGTTCTATAATAAATATCGCAAGCACTGCCGCCTTTCAGGCATGTCCGCAACTTTCGGTATATGCGGCTACGAAATCCTATGTTTTAAGTTTTACTTTGGCAATTGGTTACGAGCTAAATAGAAAAGGCTGCAAATGTCTTTGTGTTTGTCCGGGACCTACATCCAGCAATTTTTTTGCTGCGGCTGGGTTTGATTCGCCGCCGTTGCCTGGCGGGTTTGGACACGTTCCTCTAGAGGTCGCCATAGGAGCTTATACGGCATTGGCTAAAGGTAAGAATTTGAAAGTCATAGGGTTGCTTAATTCTGTGCAAGCGGCGCTCGTGAGGCTGTTTCCGATAAATTTTGTCCTTTCGATGTCGGGATTTGTTCTAAAGCGGGTCAGAAAACTTTAGCCGGTATTTTTATGCGGAGAGCGGTTTGCCTTGCAATTGCCGGATAAAAAGTTCTATAACTGTCGGAAAATATTCAAACCATGTCGGTTTTTAATAAAATAAAAAATCCAAACGCAGGCGGAGCGCAGATATTTTTGGCGCTTTTATATATTGCAGTGTTGGGCGGGCTTACGGTGTATGCCTTGTGCTGCTATTTGGCGCAATCTCAACACGCCGGCGTAAGCGGGGTTACTTTTTAAGCTTATGAGCAAATTCAAAAAAGTTGCCGTAGTCGGAGCCGGCGCATGGGGAAGCGCGCTATCCGTCATTCTTTCAAAAAATGTTCCCGACGTCCGCGTTTGGGCGCGCGAACCCGAAGTTGTGGAAAGCGTTGCAAAAAAACGCGAAAATACGGTTTTTTTGCCCAATGTTAAAATTCCTGAAAATGTTGTTTTTTCTTCGGACCCAAAAGACGTTTTAACCGGCGCGGAGATGGTTGCGTGGGTTGTGCCAATTCATTTTTTAAGCCAAACAGCTAAAAACTTTTCCGGCAGCATTTCCGACAGCTCTTTTATGGTGAACGCGGGAAAGGGAATTGAAATTGGCTCCTGGCGCCGGCCTTCGGAAATTTTGAAGGCGGTGTGTCCCCAAGCGCAGGCTTTCGGCTCGATTATGGGCCCGAATATAGCCTATGAAGTCGCGCAGGGCGGATACGCCGAAGACGTTTTGGCAATGGACAGCCACCTGGCTGCCGTCGAAGTTGCAGCGGCGTTTTGCACCGATTCATTTAAGGTCAGGCCTTCGGACGACGTGATTGGGGTGGAAATCGGGGCTGCATTAAAGAATATTGTCGCTCTTGCGGCGGGATTTTGCGACGGAATGAAACTTGGCGCCAACACTAAAGCAATAGTCATGGCGCGCGGCTTTCAGGAGATTTATCGGGCGGCGGCGTCTTTGGGGGCTTGGAGCGATTCGTTTGTGAAGGAGTCTGCGATATTGGGGGATGTGTTAACCACTTGCATCAGTCCCGACTCCCGCAACCGCACGACCGGCCAGTATTTGGGCGAGGGGAAATCGGTGGACGAGGCTAAAGCCATGCTGAAAGGCAGGGTATGCGCTGGGCTTGAAACGATTCAAATATGCCGCATGTTTGAGAATCTCCACCATGTGCGCCTGCCTATTATGACGGCTTTGTGCGATTTAGCCGAGGGCAAAATCGATAGGCGCCAATGCTTGGCGCAAATGTTGGCTTAATTATTCCAACTATACCCAAAGTTTTGCAATGGGCAAAAACGGGGCTTCATCAGTTTTAGACTTTCAAATAGGGAAACCGACAGTTGAAAGAGGAAGTGGCAATCGTTCTTTTCTGTATTTGGGTGGCGGAGATTCTTTTGCCGGCAGAATTTGCGCCTTAATTCTCCTAAAACGGCGCCTTTTTTGCCTTGGCGCACAATCCAATAAATACTGTATTAAGAGCTAGCTCGGGCAATTTTTACAAAATAAAAGCCTTTAGAAAATTTCTTTTCAAAAGGCTGCGTGAAAATTTTGATTTTCTGTGTTAGGCGCGAAACCGCGTTATTCTTCGTCAAATTTTCTTTCAAAGAGATTTTCGATTTCATCCAGCATGTTTTTCCCGTCTTCACCCTCGGACGTAAACTTGATTTGCGACCCTTTCCCAGCCGCCAGCATCATAAGGCTCATGATGGATTTGCCGTTTACCTGCTCTCCGTCTTTTTCAGCCCAAACGTCGGCGTTGGAATACTTGCTTGAGATTCGCACAATCATTGCGGCAGGACGGGCGTGTATGCCCATCTTGTTTTGAACGGTCAATGTACGTGTTACCTCTTGTCCCGGCATGGCGTTTGGTCTTTTAAAAATTAAAGCGTCGCATTTTGTCGATACTTCCGGACAGGTCAAGTTTTATTTTCCTAAAATTTTAATTGCGGAAATATCGCTATGTTTTGCTGATAGAAATTTTCTAAGGCTATGCATTTCCGGCAAAGATTTTTATTATTTTGACATTGGGCCGCCTTATTAAAGTAAAGCGTTGACACTTCTTTTTACGGCGGTTTTTATCGTCGCCATGAAAAGGTCGATATTACATTTCGTTTCAGTTTTTCTCTTGGGGCTTTCAATTTATGCCGCCGAAAAAGATCCGTTTGCCGGATTCTATGAGGGTACAATCAGCGGATGCAAACATTATCCTTTGGATGGCGCTCCAGAAGTTTTTCTGGAAGTGTCGCGCGGAACGGATTCTTACAAGGTTAAAATGCTTTCTTCTATAATGTCCCGCTCCGAATCGCATTTTACAATCGATGGGTTGAAGGCAGAAAATGGCGTTATAAAACTGGAAAACGCCGGGGAGTATAAACTTAACGGAACAATTACCCCAGATTCAGTCGAAGCGGATGGCTTTGAAGGCAAAAATCCAGTAAAGTTATCGCTCAAGCGTAAGCAGGTAGTTTCTCCTACGCTGGGCTTGCAGGCTCCTGAAGGGGCACTGGTTCTTTTTGACGGCAGAGATTTTTCTAAGTGGCGCGCAAATGACGGTTCAGATTTGCCATGGGAAATAAAAGACGGTGCCATGTTGGCAAAAAAAAAAATAAAAAATGGAAAGAAAGTATATTCGGACGCGTTTACAAAAAGCGTTTTCGGCGCGGTTAAAATCCACATAGAGTTTAAGATTCCTGCTGAATATAATATTGCCGGATACCGCGGGAATTCCGGCGTATATTTTGGGCCATATGAAATCCAAGTCTTGGATTCTTTCGGCTCTGAGGGCAATTGGATGGAGTGCGGTTCAATATACAGGATACATCCCCCAAAAGTAAATGCGTCGCTCGAGCCGGAGGCATGGCAGACTTACGATATAGAGTTTACTCCCGCAAAATGGATGGGTGAAAAGATGGTCGATTATCCGCGGATGACAGTTTATCAAAACGGAGTGCGCATCCACGATAACGAACCCGTTTATTACGACACCCGCCTTACGCCCAAACGCGGGGAAAACTACAAACACCCCAAAGGAAATTTGCCTATCAGCCTGCAATACCACGGCAATCCTGTGGAATATCGCAATATTTGGCTTATCAACAAATAGAATTTTGGCGGCTAACATGAAGTTTTTTGCGTTTTTATTTGCATCAATGTTTTCAGCCTACGCATATTCGCAGCCCGTTATAATAGCGCACCGCGGAGATAATAAATATGCGCCCGAAAATTCGGTCGAAGCCGCGGAGATAGCGTGGAAAAACGGCATCAAATTCGTCGAGTGCGACATTTACGAGACTCCTGCTGGAATGGTTTGCATACACGGCAAGAGCGAATTGAAATCTTTGACCGGCTGCGCTAAAGAGATTTCCGAATTGACTGCCGAAGATTTAAAAAATCTGAATTTGGCGGACAACGCAAAATGGAAGGAAAAATATGCTATTGTAAGGATTCCGACTCTTTCGGATATAATGGCAACCGTTCCATCCGGCGGCACGCTCGTATTGGAAATGAAATCGTATTCTCCGTCGTACGCAAAAAAAGTCGACGAGGCCCGCGAAGCAGCCGGGCTGGAAAAAGAGCAAGTATTGCTAATATCTTTTAATGCCGAGGCGATAAAGAGCTTCAACGCCAGATACAAGGGGTACAAAAGTCTATGGCTTTACAGTGTCAGATTTGAAAACGGCAAATATATTCCGACTCCCGAAGAAGCCGTGAAAAAATGCAGGGAAATCGGAGCGGCCGGCGTAAATGTCGGCAATAGCGGAATCATCGGGGCCGATTACATTTATTCCGTAAAAAAAACCGGTATGAATTTCTACGTATGGACGGTTAACACCAGAGACGAATTCAGAAGGCTTATAAATTTGGGTGTGGACGGAATAACTACTGACTTTGCCAGCGATATGGCAAAAATTTTTGCGGGTTACAAAAAACGTTAGTTTGCGCCAGTGGGCGGAGAGGGCTTTACTGTTTATCGGGGGCGTTTCCGTTTGTCGCGGGATGTAAATTTTGGAATATTAAAACTATTCGAGAATTTTTCGAGGGCAAGCTTTCTGGAGAATTCCCAATCCTAATAAGAGAGCATTGTTGCGCCTTAGGAGTTCCATTTGAAACAGCAGCTATAAAATGGGGCTTTTTTCATTACCGGCTTGACCGTACGGCGCTTATAGTATAAGCTTACTTCATTACTTTCGGCATTTGTTGCCAATAACCATCAAAACGATAATAACAGATAATACGATATGAATAAAGAAGCTCCCACTCCGTTTGTAAAGTTTGCAAGCGGTGAGAATATTCCGCTTGAACTACACAAAGTCAGGGTGGTTCAGAAATTGCACTTGGTCCCGATTGAACGCCGTTTGCAGGCTATCAAAGAGGCCGGATTTAACACGTTCCAACTTTCAACCAGAGATGTCTTTCTGGATATGTTAACAGACTCCGGAACGAACGCCATGAGCGACGAACAAGTCGCAGCTATGAATCATGCCGACGATGCTTATGCTGGGTCGCAGAGCTTTGACAGGTTTAGGGCGGCTGTAAACGAAGTTTTCGGCAAGAAGTATGTTTTGCCTGCGCACCAGGGCAGGGCGTGCGAAAACATTTTGGCAAAGGCCTTCATTGGTGAAAATTCGGTTATTCCGATGAATTACCATTTTACAACCACCCTTGCGCACATAATGCTCAACGGGGGAAAGGTAGTCGAAATACTGCACGACGACGCTGTGCAAATAAAGAGCCAAAATCCGTTCAAAGGGAACATAGACATAGCAAAGCTTGAAAAAATAATAGCTGAAAGCGGAGCAAACAATATTCCGTTCATCAGAATGGAGGCTTCAACCAACTTGATAGGCGGACAGCCTTTCTCTATTGAAAATATGCGCGCGGTTAGAAAAGTGGCAGATAAGAACGGTTTGATTCTCGTTCTAGACGCCAGCCTGATCGGCGAAAACGCGTATTTCATAAAAAAGAGGGAACCGGAATTTAAAAACGCTTCCATAGGGACAATTTTGCGGACAATGTGCGATTTGTCGGATATCGTATATTTTTCTGCCCGCAAGGTTTCGTCCTCAAGAGGCGGCGGCATAGCCACAAACGACGAAGCCCTCTTGAAAAAGATGAAACATCTTATTCCTGTATACGAAGGCTTCTTTACTTACGGCGGTATATCAGTTCGCGAAATCGAGGCTATGGCTGTAGGTCTGCGCGAGACTCTCGATGAAACCGTGATATCGCAAAGCCCGTCTTTTATTGAATATCTCGTCAACGCTTTGGATTCGCACGGAATTCCGGTGGTTACTCCGCCCGGCGGGTTGGGATGCCATGTCGACGCTATGGGAATTTTGCCCCACGTCCCGCAAACGCAGTATCCTGCGGGGGCGCTTGCGGCGGCGTTTTATTTAGTTTCCGGGGTGCGCGGCATGGAGCGCGGAACTATTTCTAGCATAAGGGACGAAAACGGCAACGATATACTTGCCGACGTTGAATTGCTTAGACTCGCTATGCCGCGCAGGGTATTTACGCTTTCGCAGGTAAAATATGTTGAAGATCGCTTAAATTGGCTCTACCAAAATAGGGAGCTGGTTGGCGGATTGAAATTTGTCGAGGAACCTCCGATTCTCAGATTCTTCGACGGAAAGCTTGGCCCGGTATCTGATTGGCCGGAAAAGCTCATGGCTAAGTTCAGGGAGGATTTCGGAGATTCCTTGTAACGGCTGCGCCTTTATCGTAAAAATTTTCAAAACGGAACCTTCTTATTGGAGGGACCGTTTTTTTTCGCTTATAATTTTGCGCTAGTTGTCCGTTTTCATAAAATTCCTCCTTGCGGAGGACGGCATAGGATTCTTTATTTCCGCATATCGGCCTGCGGTCGAGGCGTATAAAAGCATTTGCGGTTAAAATTTTTCTTGCGCGGCATTATTGTGTTGCGCGCCGTTTTTGGATTTTTTATTGTTGTAAAAACTTAAAACCGCATGGCGCGGCAAGTGTTTTAATTTTAAATTATAGTGCAAAGTAAAATGGATTCTATAAAAGATAGGCCAGTATTTTCGTTCGGAGAAATAGTTTGGGATATTTTCCCCGAAGAAAAAAAACTTGGCGGGGCACCTTTAAATTTTGCCTACTACATAGGTAAGCTGGGCGGGAATTCCCGTATTGTAAGCGCGTTGGGCAACGACGATTTGGGGCATGAGGCGCTGGAGGCTGTAAATGGTTGCGGTTTGCGCACCGACGGGATAAGGATTCTGGACAGTCTTCCGACGGGAGTGGTAAGGGTTTCGGTTGATTTCAACGGCGTGCCCCAATACGATATATCGACTCCTGCAGCATGGGATGAAATATGCTGGACAGATCGTGAGGAAATTCTCCCGCTTGTCAGGAATGCTGGAATATTCGCGTTTGGAACGCTTGCACAGCGTTCAAGGCGCAACCGAGAATGTTTGCGCGAAATGCTTTCGCAGCTTTCTTCCGACGCCATCATTGTTTTCGACGCAAATTTAAGGCAGTATTTTTACTCTCGGGAAATTATAAGCGAGTCTATGGAAATCGCAGATGTTGTGAAAATGAACGAAGACGAATTTCCGGTTATATCCGAGT
>CALXLN010000129.1 GCA_944389215.1 uncultured Opitutales bacterium | reverse complement strand
GGAGATAAACGGTATTTTGCATCGGGACGCCGTCGCAAAACGCCAGTATTGGAGCAGGGGGCGTCAAGTAAAACGGCGTCGTAGAATTCGGGCAGCTCGTACTCCGACAAGACTTCCGGCAAAGAATCGCCGCATAGATCGCAGTCTAGGCAGACGCTCTTGGGGAATTTCAGCTTTCCCATATTTTCGCGCAGCGTCTTCATCCTGCGTCCCCCGAAATCTACGGATACAATGAGCGTTTCAGAGCGCACATCGGGCGCATAAGCGTTCGGATTATCGGAAATCTTTCCCTTGATTATGTCTGCGATAGCGCGGGACTTGCCTCCCGGGGCTGCGCAGAGGTCCAGGCATTTTTCGCCGGGAGCTGGATCGAGAAGTTCCGGAGCGTGAAATGTTGACGGATCTTGTATATAAAAATGCGGAGTCTGCAAAAGTTCCGATACGTCTTGCCAGTGTCCCGGCTTTAATATGTAAAAGTTGGGGTATTTTGACGCCTGTAGAAAGCCGGAGTTTTTTGAAAGGAGCGCGTCGGCTTCAGATGTCGGGGATTTGCGCAGAAAGACTTCGGACGGCTTTAGGTTGTTCTTCAATATTTCCAGCGTTTTTTCGGCGCCAAATTCTTTTATCCATCTTTCAACAAGCCACTTGGGATGGCTGTAAACAATCGGCAACTTCTCGGCGTCCTCGCCGAAATCCGCTTGGGAGCGCAATTTTTCCAATGCGGCGGGAAACTTTCTCATGACAGCGTTTATAAAACCGCTTTCAGACTTCGATAATTCAGATTTTGCGTAATTTACCCAAGAATGTATGATTTTAGGCGCTCTTTCGGGCTCATAATCCATTAGTTCCGCCGCCGCTGCGCGCAAAATAGCCGTTATTTTAGGTTTTGGTTTCTTTGCGCAAAGGCTTCCAATAACCGTGTCTATGAGAATTTTATTACGCAAAACAGTTAAAAAGATAAATTGACAAATTCGGCGAAATGGTCTGTTTTTATAAGACAAGACGAATTGTGCCGATAAAATTTCGTCCGATTTCGCGGGCGATTTATCGTAGAGAACCAAGGTATCGACTACTGCGCCGTGATACGCGGGTACGGATGTTTTTTCTGTATTCATAAATATTGTCGGCGGAGTCTATATGCTTGGCGATAGCAAAATTCAAGAATAAACGCATATGAATTCCGAATCAATCGATCTACTCATCAAGAAATCGCCAAAGCTTCGCATACACCGCGATAAGCTTGAAGCAATGAAAGACGGCGCGTACTGCCTGCACGGAAGCTGGGGCTTTGGTAGGATAGTTTCATACGATCCTTCGACAAATAAACTTACCATTGACTTTGAAGGAAAGCCGGGCCACATGATGGATCCTGCTTTTTGTGTGGATAAACTCAAAATTTTGAACGACGACGATTTTCTCGTGCGTTACCGCACCGACAGGGAAAAATTGGAAGCCGAAATGAAGGCGGCTCCCGGCGATTTTGTTGTTTCGTACCTTGAAACAAAGGAAGATTTTTCAGCCAGCATAATAGAACTCGAAACTCTTTTTAAGCAATTATTCGGCTATAAGCTGGTAAACGTGTCGGGGATTCCCGAAAAGGATTTTGACAAGGCAAACAAAGCTGCCGAAAAAGCATACCGCACATGGTGGAACAAGGCAAAAGAGGAACTCTTTAGAAACGAGCGCGTGGCGTGCCCAAAGAGCAAGACGGAATCCTACGTTTTGCGTCCGGAAGAGGACAAGATGAAGCCCGAACAGGAGGTCTTGCGCGAGTACTTCCTCAACCGCGAACCAAAGAAAAAGATTCTGTTGGCGGAAAAACTTTATAAAACCGCCGCCGGCGACGGCGTGGAGGAGATAAAATCGGACCTCCCAAAAATCAAGGACGAACTCACCGAGGCCATTAAAAATGCGCGCTCGCTGAACGACGCCGACAGGCTCCACGGAATTTGGGTGCGCAACAATTTGGTTCGTTACCTCTATCCGGGCGAAGAATCCCAGGTCGAAGAAATCACCCCGCGAAGCAAAGATATCATACTTGCCGCCGTTGAGCACGATCCAAAGGACGGACTCAATAATTTGGCAAAAAACCTTCCGACGTCGTACCTTGAAAGATTTCTCGACCTTTTGACGCGTATCTTCATTTCCGATTGGCGCGACAAAATCATTGATTTGCTCAAAAACAGCGAAGGGCGGTTTACAAAAGAGTGCGTCGACTTCCTTTTGAGCTGGGACAAGTCTAAGGAATCGCACTTTGTCAAGGGCGCGGAAATTGCCGACGACGGAAAAGGCGTAACGTCGCGCCAGCTGATAAAGGAATGTTTCCACCGCTGGCTTGAGGAACAGACTCTGCGCGGCCCCGTAATCCTTTGGATTGTGAAAAACCGCAACGAGAGCAAGTATTCTGACATGCTCAAGGACTTAATCGGCGAAGACCTGCTCAGCGCGATGCTCGCTGCCATAGACGACGAATCTCTCCAGCGCGAAACTATCGCAACAACCGCCCGCATACCCCTCGCCGACGCTCTTAGCGAAGACAAGGCGCTCGTAAAGGATATGTTGAAGGACTCTACCGCAGAAACCGCGCGCGACCTTGCGCAAACGCTTCTATTGAACCAGGGCTTTGAAGACCTGACTAAGAAGTCGATTCTTGCGCGCTTCATAAAGCTTTTCCCAAGCGTGCAGTCGCTTGTTGCCTCGAAGGCGGAATCCAAGGAAAGCCGCCAGCTCGTGTCTCCTTGGAGTTTGCAGGCTCGCCGCGAAGAGCTCGAAGACATCATCAAGAACCAGCTGCCCGCCAGCAAGCTCGCAATCGAAGCCGCCCGCGAACTCGGGGACTTGCGCGAAAACTCGGAATACAAGATGGCGCGCGAGCACGACGAACTTCTCACTGCCCGCCGCATGCAGCTCGAGCGCGACATTTCCACGGCAGACGTTTTCGACTTCAATACGACTCCCACGGACAAGGTTGGAATCGGTTCGGTCGTCAGCCTCGAAACCGACAAGGGCGAATCTCTCACTTGCACGATTCTCGGAGCGTGGGACAGCGACACTACAAAGAACTACTTCTCTTACCAGACTCCATTGGCGCAAGCTTTGCTCGAGCACAAAAAGGGCGATACGGTCGAGACCAATATCAACGGGCACATTACCCGTTGGACAATCAAAGATTTGGCTCGGTACGTGGACAAAAAGGCTTAATTTGCCGCTGGAAAGTTGTTCTAATAGAAAATCAAATTTTAACCGGAGCGTCCGTTTTGCGGCGCTCCGATTTTTTTTGGGGCAAGAAAATAGGGAACGGGATAGGTGTAACGGTGTTGCGCGTGCGGTATATGCGCGCGGATTCCGGCGAATATTTGTTCTTTTGCGCGCGGGAAATTTATGCTTGTTAAATTGTAATTTTCTCGCGTGGGAGCGCGGCGGATTGGGCGATGCGCCGCACGGGGGCGTTGGCGTTTGAATCGCCTATGCTAAGCGGAAGAAATCTGCAAGAAAACCTCTTTGTTGCGGAGCATGGAAAGTTATAGAAGCGGTTTATTGCGGAGGATGGAAGGATAAGTCTCAACGTAGTTTTGCTGGCGCGCGCAAAAAATATGCGGGTGTTTTTTTTGCGGCGGAGCAAATGCGCTATAAAGCGCGGCGGCGGGAAAATGAAGAAAATTTGCAGGGCGCCTGCCCGTGCGCGGGATATTTTTTCTTTTTTTCGCGCGCGAGTTTGAATTGGAGCCTGCATGAAAAAGGCTCAATGCGCTTTCATTCCGTAAAATCCGAGAAAGATGGATTGGGGCGGTTTGTTAAAAAAAAGAGTTTTTTTGGCGCTTGCGCTGCGGGCGAAAACACGGGCAGAGAGGATTGTTTACCTGCTAAATGCCGAGGGCATCCGGCTGACGGTTTCTAAATAAAGGCGGATAAAATGGTTGACCTTGCTGTAAGCTGTCTTATTTTTCATTTCAGTTTCGGGAGGTTTGTTTGGTTGCAATTCGGATTTGCGGGTTGTTTGAAGCGTCTTCCGCCTGTTTTCAACCGGAATTTATTTATATGAAAAGTAAAATATTATCTATCATCTTTGGAATGTGCGCATTCGCGCTGGCTGCAAATGCCGACGTAACGCTCAATATCGCCGATTTCGGCGCTAAGCCGGACGGCAGCGATTCCACTTTGGCGGTTCGCAGGGCGCTCGAAAAATGCGCCGCGACCAACGACAAAGTAACTCTCGTTTTCCCCAAGGGCAAGTATTCCTTCGGCGGAAATATGGCGTCGGAGAAATATTGTTTTATCAGCAACAACGACGAAGGCTTAAAGCGCATAGTCTTCCTTTTGGAAAATATGAAGAATCTAACCATAGACGGACAAGGGTCGGATTTCGTGTTTTACGGGTTCGTCAATCCGTTTGTCGTGGACGACTCTTCAAACATAACGTTTAAGAATTTTACGGTAGACGTCGCCCGTTCGTTTCATAGCGAGGGCATCATAGAGAGTTTTGAAAAAGACGGATTTATCGTCCGCATTCCAGAGAATTTTCCTTACAGAGTTCGCGAAGGCGTCTTGGAATTTACCGACGGGCGCCCCGTAAACAAAGTCCAAACGACGGTTACAAAAGAGGTTGTCTACGAATACGGCGGATTGCTTGAATTCGACTCAAAAAAGCGCGAAACTGCGTATATGGCGCGCGATTATTGGACAACCGGCAAGCTCGTCGCGCAAGATTTGGGCGACAGAAGGGTGAAGATTTTTAATACCCGCTTTAAGGGAACTGTAGGCAATACTGTCGTATTTGCTTGCGGCCACCGCAATTATCCTGCTTTTACCGTTTCGGGCGGCAAGAACATCCGCATAGAGGGCGTAACCGTGTGGGGTTGCGGCGGAATGGGCGTCTTGGGGCAAAATGTCGAAAATATTTATGTGGTTGGATGCAAATTTACGCCGTCGCAGGGCAGAATTGTAAGCTGCACCGCCGACGCTACGCACTTTGTAAACTGCACCGGAGAAATCGTTCTGGACGGCAATGTGTTTGAAAATCAAATGGACGACGCTACAAATATTCACGGCATTTATGAGCAGATATCGGAAAAAGTCGACGACAAGACTTTGATAACCCGCTTGGTCCATGGACAGCAGCTCGGATTTAAAACTTTTAAGCCGGGGGACAAGCTGGAGTTTGTTCACGGTAAGAGTATGATTACATTCCACACAAATACCGTGGAAAATGTTGAAGTCTTAAACAAAGAGTTTAAACGGGTAACATTTAAAGAGCCGCTGCCTGCCAATGAAAAGCTCGTCGGAGACGCTGTCGCAAAATTGCGCGATTATCCGGATATCAAAATTAGCAACAACTATATAGGCAAGAACCGCGCCCGTGGAATGTTGCTCAACTGCCGCGGAAAAACCGTTGTGGAAAACAACGTCTTCCACGCTCCGGGGGCAGCGCTGCTTTTCGAGGGAGACGCATGTTTCTGGTTTGAACAGGGATGTGTAAGCGATTCCACAATCCGCAACACCACACTCGACGACTGCCGTTTTGGAGTGTCGGGCAAAGGGGTGTTAGCGGCCGCTGCCGGAATAAAAGAGGATTTTGAAAAGAGCCGCTACAACCGCAATATAAAAATCTACGGGAACACGTTTAAAGTATTCGACGATTGCCCATTGTTGGATCTTTACTGCGTTGACGGTTTAAAGTGGTACGACAATAAAATTATTAAAACAACCGACTATCCCGCTCGAGAATTCAAAAATTCTAAGCGCTTCAACATATCGCACAGCGACAACGTAGACATTAAGGAATAGAGCCTTCCGCGCCGGATAAATTTTCTCGGCCGGCGCGGGATTTTATTGTGTTTATTTTGTTGACGCGTTTTTTTTGTATTTTTAGCATTATATAAATCAAATGTAATTTACGCGGGGAGATTATATATCTCACGCATACTTAGATTTTTAACATTATAATTGTACAAAAGGGAAGGAAAATAATGGAATATATCAACAGGAGACGTTTTGTAAAAACAGCGGGCATTGCCGGGCTTGCCGCGGCGACCTTGCCAAAATTTAGTTTTGCGGCGGTAAAGGGGGACGACCGCATAAAAGTAGGCCTCATCGGCTGCGGCGGCAGAGGCACCGGAGCTACGGTCAATATGATTTGCGCCGACCAAAATGTGCAGCTCGTCGCGGTTGCCGACTTGTTTGAGGATAAGATAGAACCGTCTCTCAAGCGCATACAGGACAATTGCAAAAAGAAGTTTCCAGATAAGGCGGACGCTATAATTGATCCGTCAAAGGTAAAAAAGTTTTCCGGCTGGAGCTGTGTGGATGAAATTTTGAAAGAAGATCTGGATGTCGTAATTGAAGCGACTCCGCCTTGCTTCCGCACTCCTCACTATGCAAAGATAGTCGCGACGGGAAAAAATGCCTTTCTCGAAAAGCCCTGTTCCATAGACATAACTCAGGCTCGGCAAATGTTCGAGCTTTCCGCCGAAGCCGACAAAAAAGGCTTGAGCGTAGTTTGCGGAACCCAGCGCCGCTACCATCAAGGGTATCAGGAAATCATTAAGCGCGTCCAAGACGGAATGATAGGCGAGCCGCTTTCAGCCCAAGCGTATTGGAATTCCAGCGGCTATGTTGGCGATCCGCAGCAGAATCGCGACGAGCTTGGATACGATACTATGGAGTATCAAATTCGCAACTGGTTCTCTTTTATTTGGACTTCGGGCGACCATATTGTCGAACAGCACGTGCACAATCTTGACGTTATAATGTGGGCGTTGGGCGACAATCGTTTCCCCAAGGAAGTTCGCGGCTGGGGCGGCAGAAGCACAGACTTGCCCACTCCCAAATACGGAGACCGCTTTAGCCACTTTACTGTGGATTTCGACATGGGCGACGGCCTGCGCCTGTTCAGCTTCTGCCAACAGGATCCAAAGTGCGCGGGCGAAGTCGGCGAGCGTCTTATCGGCACAAAGGGTATAATGAATACCGCGCTTTGGGGCTCTAAACAGACGATTACCGACCTGAAAGGCAATGTTCTTTACGCTGCGCCGGACAATGTCCCGGAATGCTTGGAGATGGAACACAAAGTTCTGTTAGACTCTATCCGCGCCGGAAAGCCCATCAATAAGCTCAATATGCTTATAAACTCTACGCTCTTGGCGATTGCCGGCAGAATGAGCGCGTTCTCGGGCAAGAAGTTCAAATACGAGTGGATGATGAAACGCTCCCAGGAAAACCTTATGCCCGAAAAAATGGAATTCTGCAAGCATCCTACTGCCGGAGTTCCTGTTCCGGGAAAATACAAGCTTGTTTAAGTTTTTCTTTTCAAACGGCGGTGCGTCAATACGGGCGCGCCGCTTTTTTTTGCGCGCCTTGTGCGGGGTTTGAAATATGGTCGCCTGGAATTTTCTGCGGCCGGTTGGTTTCCGGTTTGAGCGCGTCATGATTGCCCTATGCATTCCCATGAAAAAGGTTGACGTTGCTTTTTACTAGTTTTTGAATATGGTACTTCAAAACTCGGAAAACACTTAGAAAAATAAAGATTATGAACGTTTTAGTTATTGGAGGCGCCGGTTATATCGGCAGCCATTGCGTAAGACAACTCATACAGGCCGGGCATACGCCCGTGGTTTTGGACAATCTGGTTTACGGGCATACCGGCGCGCTCTTGCCTAGCGTTAAATTTTACCGCGGAAATCTAGAGGATAAAAAATTTGTCGGCGAAATTTTAGACAAGGAGAAAATCGACATCGTAATGCATTTTGCTGCGTTTATTAATGTCGGAGAATCTGTAACAAATCCTATTAAATACTATTACAACAATCTATGCGGGGTCGTGGCGCTAATAGAGACAATGGTTGAACACGGCGTAAAGAAGTTCGTCTTTTCGTCCACATGCGCGACATTCGGAGTTCCCCAGAAACTTCCGCTTACAGAGGACCATCCCCAGTTGCCTATAAATCCTTACGGGCAGACCAAACTAGACGTAGAGAATTTTTTGAAGGCCTGCGCGCGCGCATATGGAATAAGCTTTGTGGCTCTGCGCTACTTTAACGCTTCAGGCGCCGCCGAAGACGGAACTATCGGCGAAGACCATACGCCGGAAACCCACCTGATTCCCTTGACGATTTTCGCGGCCACGGGGAAACGCGCTTCTATAAAGGTGTTCGGGGACGACTACGATACTCCCGACGGCACTTGCCTGCGCGACTATATCCATGTCGACGACCTTTGCCGCGCGCATATCGCCGCATTTAAGAATTTGGAGGTTCCGTCGTCTTGCTCGTTCTACAACCTTGGCACAGGCACTCCAAATTCCGTTATGGAGATAATAAAAGGCGTCGAAGAGGTTACCGGGCTGAAAGTTCCGTACGAAATGGCGGCGCGCCGCGAGGGAGATCCTGCCGCACTCTACGCCAATTCAGTAAAAGCCAAGACGGAACTCGGCTGGCAGATAAAGTTTAACGATGTCCGCGAGATTATCGAAACAGCTTGGCGCTGGCACAAAAACAATCCAAACGGATTTCCAAAAGACTAGTTTTTTATGTTAAAAGAAAAATTCACGGCAGCAGGCCAGGGCCATGTGTTCAAGTACTTCGACGAGCTGGATGAAGCTCAGAAAAGCGCGTTTATTGCGCAGCTCGAACAGGTGGATCTTGACGAACTAGCAACTTTAAACAAAGAGCTCGTTTTCTCGAAGGAATCTTCGCAGGTTATCGACTTTTCCAAATTGTCTCCGGCTCCCTACCAGGATTTACCGGCGGACAAATCTGCCGACCCGCTTTGGGCAAAAGCCAAAGAAATCGGCGAGAACGCGCTGCGCGCGGGCCGCGTAGCGGCGTTTGTCGTCGCCGGCGGGCAGGGGACCAGACTCGGCTTCAATGCGCCTAAAGGTCTGTATAAAGTAACTCCCGTAAAAGGCAAAAGCCTGTTTCAAGTGTTCGCCGAAAAAATTCTTTCGGCCTCGAAAAAATACGGCGTATCGATTCCGTGGCTGGTTATGACAAGCCATATAAACGATGCCGCAACGCGCAAATTTTTTGAGGAGAATAATTTCTTCGGGCTCAAAAAAGAGGACGTGATATTTTTTAAGCAGGGACTTATGCCAGCCGTCGATTTGAACGGCAAAATAATTCTCGAAGACAAGGGCAAAATTGCGATGACTCCCGACGGACACGGAGGCTGCTTGCGCGGAATGTGCCGCAGCGGCGCCGTCGCCGAATTGAAGCGCAGAGGCATAGATTGCATTAGCTATTTCCAAGTCGACAATCCTCTTGTGAACATAATCGATCCTTATTTTATAGGCTTCCACATTATGGGAGGATCGGAGATGTCGTCAAAGATGATTCCAAAGGCTTATCCGTTGGAAAAAGTCGGGCATTTTTGCAAGCTCGGCGACAGCTTGTGCGTGATAGAATATTCCGATTTGCCAAACGAGTACCAGGAAAAATTAGACGCCAACGGAAAGCTTGAATTCATTGCCGGCAGCGTCGCAATACATATTCTGGACCGCAATTTTGTGGAGAGTTTGGGCGGCGACAACGCCTCGGCCAAAAAACTTCCGTTCCACCGCGCAAATAAAAAGATTCCGTTTATCGACGCGGAAGGAAATCTTGTAAAGCCTGACAAGCCAAACGGAATAAAGTTCGAAATGTTTGTATTCGACGCGCTTCCAATGGCTAAATCTCCTGTAATAATAGAAGGCGCGCGCGGCGACGAATTTTCGCCCGTGAAAAACGCCGAAGGCGTGGATTCTCCTTTGACGTGCAAGAACCACCAAAAGGCGCAGTTTGCGCGCTGGCTGAAAAAAGCTGGTGTTGATATGGCATGCGACGCCGACGGAGTTCCGGCGCAAGACATAGAAATTTCTCCGCTCTTTGCGGCTAATATGGAAGATTTTGTCGAGCGCTGGAATAAGCTCGCGCAAAAGCCGGAAATAAAAGACGGATTTTATTTGGAATAAATTTTGCTAAATTAATTTTATATGCTCGTGCGCCCGAAAATTTTTTCGGGCGCTTTTTTTTGCGCGGTGAAATCCAAATATGGCTATTAAAAAACATGCTGCGCAATATGGAAATTTTTTACAGCCGGAAATAGAAATCTTGCGTAGTCCAGATTTAGGTGGATTCGGGCGCCGCTCCGCGGATGCGCCGTTTCTTATGTCCGCTTGGCGCGCCTGACGATTTTATTGCACGCGCAGACGTAAACGCCCCGGGGAAATTTTGCTGCGGAATATTTTGCGCTGGGTTGACGATCAAACTGAAAATTCCGTCTTTAAAAATAGCATGCCGCGCGAATATGGCGCGTGTACTGCCGTGGAGTTTTGCGAATCTTGGCATTGCGCGGCAGCGGCCGTTGAAAACTTAGGTTAATAATTAAATAGCATGGATATTATAGTTTGTTGCGCGGATTTTAATCTAAGCCGCCTTTATTAAAGAAAATGCGGTTTTTACTTTTGGTAATGGGATTGGAGATTTGGAAATATCCTGTTTTGCGGGCCGGTTTTAGTCGGTGGAACATTTCTTCCGGGCGCGCCAAAACCGGAAATTTGTTTGCCGTCTCAAGCTGCGGTGTTTGTGTGCCGGGAAAATTTTCAAAAATATCAAAAAATTATGTTCTATCCAAAATTACCAAAGTTAATTTGAAATCATTTTGCGTGTTTGATATTATGCGCCTATGAACGCAAAAGCAATCACCCCGATAACAACCTCGCGCCAATCGCGCGCACGGTTTAATCCGATAAGAAATCTGCGCCCCGACACCCTGGCAAACGCGCTTGAATCTTTTGAAGCAGGCAGGCTGGGCGCGGCAGCCAGAATCTTTGAGGCCATATTAAAACGCGACGACGTAATTTGCGGGCTCAATTTGAAACGCAAAAAGTCGGTTGCCCGCCTTGAGAGCGAAATCGTAGTTTTAGAGGACTCGCCCAGGGCGCAAAAACACAAAGCGGCGCTTGAGAAATTTTACGGCTCGCTGGAAGTAAAAAGTTACACCGACAAAAACGAGCGCGGCGGACTGCGGATGCTGGTTTCGCAAATGATGGACTGTGTGGCAATGAGATATTGCGCGCACAAAATTTCTCTAGAAAGTTCAAACGGCGAATTAAAAGGAGTTTTTGAGCAATATCCGCTTTGGCTTTTTGAGAATACATCCGGAAAGCTCAGACTGCTTGAGCGCGAAGGCCAGCTTACTGAAGGTGTCGAGCTAGAGGAAAATTCTTGGATGGTAACTTGCGGCGACGGCCTCATGGTTGCCTCGTCGATAGCGTATATATTTAAACAGCTTCCTTTGCGCGATTGGCTTATTTACTGCGAGCGCAACGGCATGCCAGGGATAAAAGCAAAAACAGACGCCTATCCTGATTCCCCCCAATGGGATGCCGCATGCGAAGCCGTAAGAGATTTTGGCGCCGAATTCCATGCGGTTCTTTCAGAAGGCACAGACATTGAAGCAATAGATGTTTCCACGCGCGGAGAGCTGCCTTATCCGGCTTTGATTGAGCGTGTTGACAGAATGTTGTGCGCCCTTTGGAGGGGCAGCGATTTGAGCACAGTAAGCGGTTCGGACAAGGTCGGGGCTAGCGTGCAATGGTATGAGTCGACTCTTATAGAGGAAGCCGACGCCGCAAACATAGGCGAAACTCTAAATTCTCAAGTAGACGCCAAAGTAATCTATGCGCTGTTTGGTGACGAAACGCCTTTGGCGAAAATCCGTTTGAAGCTGCCCGACTATGAAATGCACAAGTGCGAACTCGACATACTGGAGCGCCTGGTGCGCTTGGGCTTAAAACCCGATACTGTCGAACTTGCAAAGCGTTTTGCGTTCCCGATTTCCAAAGAACAAGACACAGCCGGCTCCAGGGAGCTCGACGCAAAAGATGCAAATGCAAAGAATGCGGATGGGGAAGGCTCGGGCGCAAAAGATGTAGAGTCCGAGGGCTCTGACGCAAAGGATGCAAATGAGAATAATGAAGAAAGCGAAATTCGATAAGGAACTCGTTCAGGTTCTCTGCCCTTACGGAGAATGGAAGCATTCGCGCGGAATGCAGGTTGTCGACTTTGAGTCTGCGCGCAGGATGAAGCGCAGCATGCTTATCTTGCGGGCGTTAGGTGGAATTCCTATTTACATAGGGCATCCTGACGATTATCCGGACGGGGAGAAAGTTCCGGTCGGAAAGATAGTAGGGATTTTTTCGACGCACGACGGCATCGCCGTTGTCGCCCGCTATTCGGATTCGGTATGCGGCAGAATTTTGAAAAAAGAAATTTCCGCGATGAGCCCAAGATGGCAAATGGAAAAACTTCCCGACGGCAAATACCGCCCTGTGCGCCTGTTGTCCGTGGGGCTCACGAACAATCCAAACATACCTTTGAGCGGGACAATAATTTCGGCAGTTCCGGACGGTAAAAATATTTCAAAGCTGGTCGGTTGCGCCGCCGGAACTTTGGAAAGAATAAAGAAAACGGAAAGCTTTGCGAAAGGTTGCGCAAAAAAAATGGAGACGCTCGCGTGTTGTGTCGAACGCGGAGCCGTCGGAATTCGCGCGGCGGGAAAACCTGTTTTTGCGCGGAAATCTAAGAAAACTGCGATGGAAATTTGCGAGTTGGCGCGCGAGCGAAGCATGAGAACGG
>CALXLN010000128.1 GCA_944389215.1 uncultured Opitutales bacterium | reverse complement strand
GTTCCCATCTCGAACACGCTCGTTAAGCTCTCAGCCGCCGATGGTAGTACGACCCCGCTGTCGTGCGAGAGTAGGTCGTTGCCAGTCTAATGAGCCCCGATGTCCGAGAGGATGTCGGGGCTCTCTTAGTATTTACCATTTGGTTATTTGCCTGAATTGCCGCCACTTTCCTGCATCATATCCCATATCCTTGCGGCGTACGGGAGAATAGTGGAAACAAATCTTTGGCAGAGTATAACTCCCCTGCATCACGTCCCATATCCTTGCGGTACACATCCGTCTCCTGCCCTTTTGGGCAATCGTTTTCCTTCCTTTTCAATAACCGGATGCCTAAACCGCCGATATTTGAATCCAGATTCCTCCTCCCCGCCCTCTCGGACGTCTTGTATGTTATTCATTTCCTTCGGCAAAAAAGGCCGGGTGGAGATGTCGACAAAGTTGCATTTAAACATAATTGCATCTTTGCCGTCTTATATCCTGCATTAGAATTAATATACGACTTCTTGTAGGAATTTTTTCCCGGCTGCACTCATGCGCGTTTATTTTGATTCCTGAATCTTAACTTTTTCCACTGGGAAAGCATTTCAATCTTCTAGGCAGCCGCATCGCAAATTTCGGCAATGGCTTAATTGATAATTCTTTTGTATAGAATTTGATTGAAATTTTATGAAAGTTGTAGATTATAAACTAATAAAAGAGGTTATAGTTATGAAAAAGCTACTTGTCTTTTCTTTGTTTTCCGCTACCTGCTTCCTTGCATTTGGTCAATCATTGGAAGGAATCATCACGGGAGTTAAAGAAGTTACCCAATCTTGCGGAGTCGATTCCGGAAAGACTTTACAGATTGGCACAGCAGATGAAAGCGGAACTTTGAACATAAGTTTTACTGGCGGTGGATATTTTACAAATTCAGGCAAACTTATTGTATCTGAGAATGGATTGCTAAACATATCCAATACCGAGAAGCCATACAGCTCTGTGGGAAAATTGGGTGTTGCAGATATTTACGGAACAATAGAAATTTCCGGCGGCAGTTTTTGGAGTGCAACGTTGCTTAACGTATATGGAAACGCAAGCCTTTCAGGGTCGTTTTCTATGGGATATGGTTCAATAATGAATGTAAATACTTCTACTGCGGATTTTACGGGAGTCGAATTTCGAGTTGACCAAGGCAAGTCCACCACTAGCCAACTGAATTTAAACGCAGAAAATGCGATTTCGACGATGGGGAATATAAAGCTCATCTATTGGAATAACGCCGGTTCAAATCTTAAAATAACAGTGGGCGATTACGTAAACGCAATTCCGAAGTTGCGCTTTAACAAAGACTCCTATTTAAATATTGATATGCTGGGCGACAAGCAGCTCTCTTTGAAGCAAATTTGTTTTGACGGGGACGGGAAAGATACAGATTACGACCCAACCCAAGCCATTGCAACCATCGAGTTTAATAATTTCGACAACGACAAAGTGCTCATAGAGGACATTACTGGCGTTTCCATTGAAAACAACCAATTGAAAGTTTATAAAGACTATTCCGGTTCAGTTTATTCTTATATAGAAATAATCGCCCGCGACGGCGAAGGCAATCTTATAGAGGGCAACTGGACTCTTGTGGAGGGGGAGGGCGGTTATTGGCTGAATAACTCGGCAATTCCTGAACCTGCCGCTTGTGCAGCGCTTTTGGGATTTCTCTCGTTGGCTTTAGCTGCTGCGCGCCGCCGCAAGTAGTCGCGGAACAATGTATTTTTCTTTGTATTAAGGTAAAAGTTTCCTTAAACAAGGACGTAAAGAATTTGCGTTGTTATTGCCTTTTAGCGGAAATTTTTCCGTAAAAGGCAATTTGGGTATTTTTATTCGTTTAAATATTATAAACAAAAATATAAATTATATATGGTGGATTGTATGGCAAAGGGGTTTTTATCTTATCTTGTTTGCATATTTTCGTTGGCGTCTTTGGCGATTGCAGACACACACATTCAAATCTCGACCGGCAAGGGAGATTTATATCCCCAAGACTATGTTCCGCCTTTTTTGGGGAATGGTTCTATTTCCACAAGCGTTGACTATTTGGGAAAACAGATTCAAAGAAAATACGTTACGTTTTATCCGGAAGTTGTTTGGGCGGGGCGCCGTTATCCTCCGGCAGTCCAGAATTGTATGTTGATAACAATGGGGCATTTCGATGACGAGGTGTCCGTTGACGGAAAGGCGCTGGGCAACCCGTTATCGTGGAAGCAGACGCTCGATACGCGCCAAGCTTACTGCGTGTCGGAGGTGGTATATGATTCCGCTATTGTTACTACTTTGGCGTTTGTTCCTTACGGGCTCGATATGATTGTAGTGAAAAAGTCGGTTGCGCCTAAGTCGCCGGACGCAAAGACGGCTGAGTTGAAATTTTCATATCTTTTTACCAATCTCGACACCGGCAAGGCGCCGCCGTATGTTTTGGTTTCGCCCCGCAAGGACGAGGCTTATTCCAACGCTGCGGCTTTGGATTATACGGCGTATGCTTATAAAATTTATAATGGGGAAATTTCGCTTATGTCTGATGTTCCGTCAGTAGTTTCGACTGGCGAATTGTCGGCGACATTGAGCTCAAAATTTGATCTCTCTAAGACAAAAGCCGCCGCAACTTATTTTATATCGTTTGCAGACGACTTTAATCAAAATAAGTCCGAACGCGCAAAGGAACTTAAAACCGAAGCGGCAAAAAAAGGCTTTGAAGGAATATTTGCCGAACACAAGGCAAAGTGGGCAAAATTTTGGCAGGGGTCCTCTATAGACATCCCGGACAAAAAAATGCAGGCCGCGTATGAGACAGCTTTGTATCATTTAAATTCTATGTATACAAAGTGGTCTATTCCCGTGTCGCTATTTGGGCACGGCGCAGGATGGTCGGGGCGCTTTTTTGGCTGGGATGAAATGTTTTGCGTCTTTGGAGCGGCTTCAAGCGGCAAGTTCGATCTCTCCGTGCGCACCGCGAATTTCCGAAAAAATACGCTTTCAAAGGCAATGAGCCGCGTTTCCCACTACAGCAGGTACGCGGAAAAAAAGTATGGCGCGCGCTATCCGTGGGAATCTCTTGAAGACGCCGCAGAAGGTGCCCCAAATCCATACGGATTTTGGTTCGACCACGTTTTTCATATGTCGAACATAGCCGCAAGTTCGTGGATTCATTATTTGTTTACAGGCGATAAAGAATTTTTGGAGAAAACCGCCTATCCGGTCATAAGGGAGTGTGCTGCATTTTTCTATTCGCATATGCTGCAAAAAAACGGCGATAAACTGATAGTCGGCAAATGCACAGATATAGAGAGGCTCGGGCCTGCGGTGGAAAATCCGTTTTTAACTTCTTGCGGTGCGATTTACAACTTTGAGGTTGCCGCGCGCGCAGCGGATATTTTGGGAGTGGACGCGGAATATGCGGCAAAATTGCGCGCGGCTGCAAGAGAGCTCAGAAAAACGCTTCCTCAAACTTCGGAAATGTACGTGCCTTTTTCCGGATGTACGGAGAAAAGCATTGTGGCAATCGGCGGATTTTTCCCGTATGAGGTTTTTGACAAGACCGAAAAAAAGCAGGTTGCGGCGCTTTACGATGTTTTAAAAAATATTGAAGCGGTTGGAAATATGTATCCCGTAGGCAGTTCGGTTTGTTCATGGTACGCCGCGTGGCTTGCGTCTGCGCTGGTTATTGCCGGAGACGAAGTCGAGCCGGGGCGTCTGCTTTCCAATACTGCGCGCAATACGGGCCAATTTTCCGAAACTTGGGAAATCAACGAACCCAAAGTGCGGCGCACTCCGTGGTTTACGACTTCTGCCGGAAATTATATTTATGCGGTAAATCAAATACTTGTATCTTCCCGTGAAAACGGCGATATTAACGTGGCGGCAAACGTCCCGGCGGATTGGCGCGAATTTTCCTTCCGCCTTCCCGTCTATGGCGGCGGCTGGATTGACGCTGAAGTTGAGGGCGGAAAATTTGCGAAGCTCGAATATAAAGCGGGCACTTCCGATTCCGCCGAAAGGCGTTTGATTCTTCCAAAGCGCCTCGTGCCGGAATCTAAAGTGCCGCGCGATTGGAAATCTGACGGAAATAATTACGTGGTCGAGCTTGGAAAAAATTTTTCACTCTAAAGGGTTTTGTTTGAGGCTGCGCGCAATCAAGCGCTCCGAAAAGAACAGTTTTTAATGCAAGCGGCATTGTAGGCTGTGGCGGCAAGGCTAAGCAAAACGCCGCACCCAGAATAAATCAATAAATCGTTGTGCGCAGAATAAACTTTTGTGCGCGTAGTCTTTTTCTCTTTTGCCGCAGTTGGCGGTCGTTCTTGCCACGGCGATACATTATTGGCTTTTTGCGCAAAGAGGCAAAGAAAATGGTTTCTGTAAAATCTTTACCAAAGAAACTCCGAAGCGTTTTAAATTAATATTTCGCGGTTTTCTCAAGGGTAGCGATGCGCACTAAGTTTAGCAAAGATAGCTAAATAAGTAAAATGTTCTCCGCTAATTTTCTTTTTATTGCCGCCGCTAATCCGCTTTTCTTGCGGGTTTTCTTCTAGATAGTTTATTCCGGCGGCAAAAAATAGTTGACGGGGGAGAGGTTCGGATAGAGACTGAAAAAATGGATAATTTTGTACACCTGCACGTTCATACCGACCACAGTTTTTTGGACGGATGCAGCAGGGTGGACAAGCTTATGGCGCGCGTCGCCGAGCTGCAAATGCCGGCGGTTGCAATGACCGACCACGGCAATATGTGCGGGGCGATAGACTTTTATAACGCAGCGAAAAAAGCGGGAGTAAAACCGATAATAGGAATCGAGGCCTACTTGGTTTACGACCATAAAATGGAGGACAGGCCGCGCCGCGACAGGGAAAAAAGCGACGACATCAACGATGTCGAAAGCGATTTATCCATGTTGAAGCCTGAAAACTATCCAAAATTCCAAATCCACCACAAAACTCTGCTTGCGCAAAACTACGAAGGGTTTTTAAGCCTTGCAAAACTTTCCAGCGAATCGTATGAGCGCGGATTTTACCGCAAGCCGCGCATAGATGTGGAAACATTGGCAAAGTATTCTAAGGGAATTATCGCGCTAAGCGGATGCCTCAATGGAGTAGTATCGCAACTTCTGCTCTATTCCGACTATGAAAGGGCGCGCGAGGCAACGGGAAAGTTTGTGGATATATTTGGCAAAGACAGGTATTTTATAGAGATACAAAACCATTACTTGCCGCAGCAGCAAAAAATTATTCCCGGTTTGATAAAGCTTGCGCGCGAGTTTAATTTAAAGCTTGTAGCCACAAACGATTCCCACTATGTGCGCAAGTCAGACGCCTCCGCGCACGACGCCATGCTTTGCATTCAAACCGGCCGC
The DNA here is from genome assembly GCA_944389215.1 of uncultured Opitutales bacterium. Classification (GTDB taxonomy): domain Bacteria; phylum Verrucomicrobiota; class Verrucomicrobiia; order Opitutales; family Intestinicryptomonadaceae; genus Merdousia. Next base: position 15,733 of record CALXLN010000128.1, on the reverse strand, counting down.
AAAATAAACGAAACCGACCGCATGAAGTATCCCAACAACGAGTTTTATATAAAGACTCGCCAGGAAATGGAAATAGCTTTTCCGGATTTGCGGGAGGCTTTAGACAATACTTTGGACGTTGCGGAAATGGTGGATATAAAAATTCCGCTCGGCGAAAACCACTATCCCAAGTATGAAGCTCCAAAGGACTTGGAATATAATAAAGACGAGCTCCACTTTAACCGCATATTGGATTTATACGTCAAAAAGAAAAACGAAGTCCAGGCGCAAAAGGGCAAACCTGCTGATTTTCATCTATCCGAAAACGAACGGGCGGCTCTGAAGAAAAACGGGCTTTATCTTTTCGATTTGAGCAAAAAAGGGCTAAAGCGCCGCTATGGAGTCGATTACGACCATCCAGAGCTTTACGTCCCAAAGCCAAACGAGCCCGCCGATAAGGCAAAACAGCTCTGCGACAAACTCGATTATGAGCTTTCAATCATAATAGGGGCGGGGTTTGTCGACTATTTCTTGATAGTTTGGGACTTTATCAACTGGGCGCGCACAAACGGCATTCCCGTAGGGCCCGGGCGCGGCAGCGGCGCGGGCTGCATGATAGCCTATCTCATAAAAATAACCGACATAGAGCCAATCCGCTTTAACTTGCTGTTCGAGCGTATGCTCTCCCTGGAGCGCGTCTCTCCCCCCGACTTTGACGTCGACTTCTGCCAGAGGCGCCGCGACGAGGTAATAGACTATGTCCGCAGCAAATACGGCGTAGACCGCGTTGCCAACATCATAACTTTCAACAAATTGGGCGCAAAGCAAATCGTGCGCGACATCGCGCGCGTAAACGATATTTCCTACGACCGCGCAAACGCCGTTGCGAAGAAAGTTCCCGACGACCTTAAAATGACGCTTAAAAAAGCCCTCGAAATTTCCGGGGAATTGCGCGAGGAAGTCGAGAACGATTCCGAAATAAAGCACGTTTTTGAGCAGGGCGAAGTCTTGGAGGGAATGATTCGGCAAACCGGCAAGCATGCTTGCGGCATTATTATCGGAGACCAGCGGCTGGACAATTTGGTGCCTATGATGATTCAAGAAGGCACTCTTACAACCCAGTTCCCGAAGACTCCCGTCGAGGAATTGGGGTTGCTTAAGGCGGACTTCTTGGGGCTAAAGACGCTTACGGTTATATCGGACGCCCAAGACAACGTGCGGCGCACGCGGAAAAATCCCGACTTTGACATAGAGGAGATTCCGCTTGAAGATCCCGCGACTTTCAAACTGTTAAATTGCGGAATTACGGTTGGAGTCTTTCAGCTTGAAAGCGAGGGCATGCAGAACTTATGCAGGCGCATAAGCTTGAGCACCTTTGAGGAAATCATAGCGTTGATTGCCCTTTACAGGCCGGGGCCGATGCAATTCATAGACCAGTTTATCGAAGCTAAAAAAGACCCGTCTAAATTGCAGGTTCCGCATCCCCTTTTGAAGGATTTGGTGAAAGAGACTTACGGCGTGCTTGTATACCAGGAGCAGGTCATGATGGCTGCGCGCATCATCGCCGGATACACTTTGGGCGAGGCGGATATTTTGCGCCGCGCAATGGGCAAAAAAAAGCCCGAGGTAATGGCCCAGCAAAAGTCCATATTTGTTTCAAAGGCGAAATCGTTCAACAATATGGACGCGGCCGAGGCCGAGCGAATATTTGCCGTCTTGGAAAAATTCGCGCAATACGGCTTCAATAAATCCCACTCCGCCGCCTACGCAATGTTAAGTTACAGGACGGCCTATTTGAAAGCGAACTATCCGGTCGAGTTCATGGCGGCTTTGCTCTCCAGCGAGCTCGGCAATATGGACAAAGTTTCAAAGTTCATAGAGGATACCGAGGCCATAAACATTAAAGTTTTGGGCCCCGATATAAATATCTCCCGCGAAATGTTTACGCCTATAATAAATCCTGAGTGGAAGCCGGATTTGCAAGGCGACATATTCGGCAAAAGCGCGGGCTCCATACGTTTCGGGCTCGCCGCCATAAAGGGAATCGGCGACGCCGCCGCGCACGCTATAATACAGGAGCGCGACGCCAACGGGGACTTTAAGGATGTCTTTGATTTTGTCGGAAGATTGGGTACAAAAAAACTCAACAAAAGGGTCTTCGAAAATCTCATATTGACGGGCGCATTCGATTCTTTCGGAATCGACAGGGGACATTTGCTGGGAAGCATGGATGCGATATTGAATTATTCGCACGAACTGGAAAAAGACAACGCATCCGGACAGTCCAACCTGTTTGACATGTTGGGAATGGGGGCGGAAATTTCTTCCGACGGAACCAGCGGAATTATAGACACGTCGCGCCCGCCAATGCCCGTATCCCAAAAGTTGTTCGCCGAAAAGGAACTGTTAAGCTACTATGTGTCGGGTCATCCCATGAGCGAATTCGCGAAATTCGACGACGCTCTCGACGACCTTCCCTCCGCCGACAAGATAAGGCGCGTAAAGCGCGCGCCGTTTAGGCTGTGCGGGGTTGTCTCCAACATTGTAAAACGCTTTACAAAGAAAGACAACAAGCCTTGGTGTTTCTTTACATTGTCGGGCAGGGACAATTCAAAAGTTTGGCAAATGAATATGTTCCCGGCCGCCTATGAAAATTACTTTGCGGATTTGCGCGACGGCGAATGCTATTGCGCAATAGGCGAGTGCAGGTGCGAAGACGGTGCGGAATTGCGCTTCAATGTAGATTCCGTAGAGCCTATGAAAACGGCGATAAGCCGTTTCTGCGATTCGGTGGAATGGCTTGTCGAACCTAACGCCTATGCGGAACGCTTTGTAAAAATACTTTCGCACTGCGTGCACGACGAATTTTCAAAGGGGTCCGACATAATGCATAAACTTTTTTTGCGCGTGTCGGATTCAGATTACATTGAAGTAGCGTCCAATGGAATGCTTCAAAGCGCATATGTTCCGGAAGTATTTAAGCGTTTGGAAAACGAACCGGCTCTCGTCAAATTTAAGGTCGGAAAAGTAAAACCGATACCGGTTCCGGAACGCAAATGGACTTCGCGGGCGAGAGTGTAGGGATATGTTAAATCTCGTTTGGCAAATTTTTAAATGGTGCGCTTTTATTCCGGCTGTCTATTTTTGAGGCGCGGGCATGGAAATTTTTACCGCGGGGAAGAAAAGAATTTTTATTTTTCAAAATATTTGACTTCTATGATATTGTTTCATAACAAGAAATAAATCAATTGAAGTATGTTTGAGATAAACAAAAAATTCTCCATTGTTTTACTGGCATCTCTTGCCGTAGCTTCGTCTTTCGCAGATACTATTTACTGAAAGGGAAATAACAGCGACGCAGGCTTGGGTTTTTATTCCGAATATGGGTGGGATAAAACGCCGGAGCTTCCGACGATGTCGTCATAGACGAAAATTATATAACTTCCGAGGGCAACGGCTATCTCGTCGACGGATTTTGGAATAGCGACACCACTTGGAACAGCCTCACTCTCAACTATGAAACTGTTGACAAAAAAATAAATTCCGGCGCGAACGGGCCTGTCTTTGTAACTATCACAACCGATTTGAAAAAACTTGGGAGCGGAATTGCAAAGTTTTCAATGGGGTCTGCCGGTACGGTTTTTAATTTAAATATTGGAGGCAATGTGATTGTCGGCGAGGATGAGAATACTCCCGGCGGCAGTTTGCATTTGGGAAACGTTACGTCCTACGAAGACACGAAATGGGGCGGCCCAATGGATGTCGTTACGGTTGGCGGCGATATTATTCTTTACAATACAAGCAAGCTCTTCATGAACGTATACAACCGCGAAGGAACATCAACGTATTACGATCCGGATGCTTATATTAGCGGCAGTTTTTCATTTGTAGGTTCGGGATATCCCACTTACCAAAATCCCACAGTGGTTCTTTATAATCTAGACCCTGCACAGGCGCCGCATGACACAAAGTCAATAATAAGCGTGGAATCCTTGAAAGGGGCTGCAACATTGATGGCAAGCGCCTATTCTTATTCTGGCAGTTATAGAACTGACGCCGTTCTCTTTTTGCGCAGCGAAAATAATGAAACCTATACTTTCGAGGGGTGGACGTACGATATAAGTACCGGCTTTGGGGGACACTTCAAAGTTGAAAATTGTAAAAGACGGTATTGGAACGCAAGTGTTCTCGGGCTCAAAACTGATGTTTTCGGGCGGAGTTGAAGTATTGGGAGGAACGCTGACTTTTAACGGAATTGCCGAAGGCCGCGACACATCGCACGGCGACCTTGCTATGCGAGGCGGAAAACTGTCCTACATGGTAAGCAACAGCAATTTAGGCAGCAAAGGCAAATGCTACATGACATTCGACAATTTAGTTTATTCGGACGGAACGCTAAGTTTGCAAGTGGTTCCCGACAGCGTCGATAAAATTCTGCTGACAGGGACGCTTGTTGCGGCTGATGCTTCGAATAAAGGGGTCGTAAAGATAGAGCTAGTGGGCGACGATTTGAGTTACTTTGAATCCGACTACAGGCTGTTGATAGGTTTTGGTTCGGCGACAAGCGACTACGACGAAAGCGACTTTTTAATAACGAATTTGGATGGTTCTAAATACGCGTCCGATTTCGACCTGCGCGACGACGGCTTGTACTTAAATCTTGAAGCCATACCCGAACCCGCCGCGTATGCGGCAATCTTTGGGGTATTTGCGCTTGCGTTGGCATTGGCGTCAAGGCGCAGGAGAAACTAGCTGTCTTCTGATTTTGCAACGCAAAAAAGCAGCGGCAAGAGAAGGCGATGGGCTATTATTTTTTTGCCGAAGTGCGCTTAAGGTTTCGGTTTTACTTAAGGCGGAGTTGCAAAAGGGAACGGTGCGCTGGGAAAACATGCGTAATAATTTTGCATCGGTGCCCTTGGATTTTTTTCAGGGGCGTTTTTTTTTGCGGCAGAGCGCTTTTGATGTTTTGGTTCGGATTAGGGGCTGCAATGCTGAAAACGCATTGCAGGCGGTTTGCCGGTTTTCGCGGAAAGTTTTGGGGAATAAGTTTGGGCATGTCGTTTGGTATCGGAGCTTCTCTGCAAACAGTGTGCGCGCCGCCGATTGCAATAGAGCAAAAAAGTGTTTACAGGAAATTTGCGCCTTAATAAAATTTTATGTTTAGTATATAATAATGTCGGATAAATGCGCGCTAAACGGCAAGATCCGCATTTTTTTGAAGCTGTTTGCGCGAAGGCGCGCCGGGCAAAAAGTCTTTAACGCTGTACCGTGTTTTTATTGTTTGAAAACTACCGCAAAAAAATATCTTTTTTTAATGAGTACAATTTGTATTCTTGCGGGCCGTTTTTTAGGAACCGCGCAATAAAAAATTTTGGAAATTCTTTACGGGCAAAACCGGATAACTTATTTTTGAATTATGAAAAGGCGAGAATTTATAAATATTTCTGCATTGTCGGCGGCGGGTTTAATATTCGGCTGCGGACGAGCGGCGGAGGCGGAAGACGATTTGTACGCACTGTCGAAATCTCTCTTAAAAAGGTGGTGCGCCGGAATGCGCAGTTTGCAGATAAAAGATCCAAAAGATGAAAATTTCGGAGGTATAAGATGCCCCGCCTGCGGATTTATTCACGGAAGAATCGGCGATGCGATTTTTCCGTTTGTATATCTTGCAAAAATAAGCGGCGATTTTGGATACGCTGACGCCGCATGCGCTCTTTTTGATTGGCAGGAGAAATTTGTAAGCCAAGAGGACGGCTCTTGGATAAATGATGTAGTCGGCCATTCGTGGAAGGGAATCACTGTATTTGGCGCGACAGCTTTGGCGGAAGCTGTAAAATGCGGAGACGGGGTTTTGGATCCGGCTGATTTGCAGCGCATGAAGGCGCGTTTGCGCAAGGCGGCAGATTTTATGCGCGCAAATTTCAAGTTCGGATACGGCAACATAAATTATCCGGTTTCGGCCTCCTATGCGTTCGCCCTTGCAGCGCGCGTTTTGGAGGACGAGTCTTTAGAGGAACGCGCGAGATATTTCGGGCGCGGAGCCCTAAAGTATTTTACGCCGGAAAATAAGTTTATATTCGGCGAATCCAATCCTATGGACATAAAAACACCCAAGGGTGCCTACGCTGTGGACTTGGGGTACAATGTGGAGGAATCTCTGCCGGCTCTCGTAAAATACGCCCGTTTGACCGGCGACGATGAAGTCTTGGAGGCTGCCGAACGCTCTATGCTGGCGCATCTTGAATTTATGCTTGCCGACGGCGCGTGGGACAACAGTTGGGGGATTCGCAATTTCAAATGGACATATTGGGGCAGCCGGACTTCGGATGGTTGCGCAGATGCGCTTGCTGTTCTTGCCGATAGGAATCCGCTATTTTACAAGGCGGCTTTGCTTAACACACAGCTTTTGGAGCGCTGTACGGCGGGCAATCTCTTATGCGGAGGATTGCATTACCGCGCGCATGGAGTTCCGGCGTGCGTGCACCATACTTTTGCCCACGCCAAAGTTGCGGCGGAAGTTCTAACGCTGGGGCGGACGGCGGTTCCGGATTTGCGCGGGGTTGTTCTTCCGCGCGAGCGCGAGTATGGAGTAAAATTCTTCAAAGACATTCAAACGGCGCTCGTTTCTGTCGGCGATTACCGCGCAACGGTAACAGGCTATGATTTGGACTACTATAATTTAAAAAACGGCCATGCCAGCGGAGGGGCTCTTTCAATGCTATGGCACAAAGAAGCCGGCCCGATAATCGCCGCAAGCCTCAACGACTACACTCTCGTGGAGCCTGAAAATATGCAGGCCGAAAGCGGAAATTCTTTTGCCGGGTTGACTCCCCGCATAGAAGTGGACATCGAAGGCGTAAAATACCGCAATATATCGGATTTCGGCGCTAAAATGAAAACATCAAAATCCGGCGATAGCGTGCTTATTGAAACGTCGTCAAACTTGGTGGATGCCAACCAAGACGGAAATTGGCGCGGAAAAATGCCTTCAAAGACGTCGTACGAATTTACTCCGGGTGGAGTATCGTTAAAGTTTGCGTGCAAAGTCGCCTCCAAATCAGTGCGCCCGCGAATAATTTTTCCGATAATCAGCGCCGAGGACGAAAGGGTCGATTGGGTATCGGAAAACCTTGTAAGAATAAAGAAAGGCGCAAATTGCAGCGTCGAGGTCGCTTGCGACAAGCCTATGCGTTTGTTGCCGACGGGCGCGTCGCGCGCGTTCAATTACGTGCCGGGATTCCAGGCTCTGCCTATTTTTGTATCCGCAAGCGAATCGGAAGTTAAAATAAAGGTTGTTTAAAAATCCTCTGTCAAAGATTGCCGTTCCATCTGTAGCGTTTAACGACAAGGTTCTTTGCGGAACTTTTCCGCGGGGCTTGGAGGTGGGGTAGTATTGCGCGCGGCGGGGGGGATGCTCGTTAGAATGCCGAAAATTGCGCGGACGTAAAGGCAAAGTTAAAAAAGATAAAAGTGCAGTATTAAAGCGCCGCCTTTTTCTATTTTAACTGATAATACTCGATTTATTTAGCTTTGCCTTTTCCCGTTTTGATTGCCGTGCAATTATGGCCGGTTCGGGTTAAAGAACTTTTGGTATGCGCAAAAAAACGGATACGGGTTAGGTGCTGTTCCGCCGCTCGGAGTTTTTTTGCGGGTTTTGCGGGAGACTCTAGCGGAGTATTTTTAAGACTACCGGCAACATTGTTTCGCAGGGAGTTTCTATTTTGCAGATGCCGCCGGGGAGCTTCTCGAACTTTGTTTCTGTCCATTTGCCTTCGGGCGTCAAGCGGGCGATTTGTTTTGCGCCGCCTTTTATGCGTACTTCCAATTTATTGGCGGGATCGAGTCCCAAATTTAAGAACATTGCCAGAATTGAACCGTCTTTTAGTGTGCCCGCCCTCAAAAACATTTCCGCGTCTGCGGTATAGACTATAGGGAATCCGCCAAACCAATCAAAGACCGCGTCGAACATATTTTTTCGGGTTGAGTGCATCATATTTTTCCCGTCTGAAACATCGGAGGCAAAGACTGCTATTTTCCCTCCGTCGGCATTTTTAAATACCGCTGCGGCAATTCCCTTGCATTCTCCCTCCGGGCTGGAGCAGTCGTAGTTTACTTCATAGCGTGAAAGCGCAACGGCTCCGTCTTTGAGCTCGAGTTCAAACTTGCGGCTTGAAGGCGCGCGCAGATTTGCCATAGGGCCGTTTATTGGGGAATCTGCCAAGTTTTCGACCGCCGTGGTTGGCTCGGAAAGTTTTACAACTTTAACGCCCAGCATGTCGCCAAATCCTCTGTTGGAAATTTCAATTGCGGCAGATGCGTCTATTACCGCATTTTTTGAAAGAATTTTCTTTAGCTCGCCGTCCGATAGTTCGCGGACAATGGGGGCGTCCAAGGCGAATATATTTGCGTTTGTTTCGGCTCTTGCGCAGTTGTGGGGAAATCCCATTCTGCCAAAAACAATCGCGTTCCACTTTGGCGTGCAAAAATTTCGTATGGGATTCCAATTTGATATGTTGCCCGGAATAGGGGAGGTTACCCCGAAAGGCGCGAAGCCTTTATACAGGTTTGCAAGCTCTTTATAAAATCCGGAATTTTCGGAGAATATGCGCTTGTAGTCGGCCCCGGATTTGCCGTCCCAGACTACGCTCCCGTTGGGCCAAAATTTTGCGCCTGAACAGCCCTCGAGGATTGATTCGGCAAACAGCGAGTGCAGCGTGCGCGCGCCCGTAAAATATTTGTTGTGCGGATACGGGTCGGTTTCGGCGAGAAGTATGTCGATATCTTTGCAGGTGTCGGTTTGTATTGCAGTGCGGTAAACGTTTGCGGGGAATGTCCGCATTTGGGCGCCCCCCTTCCAGTATCGGGCGTTATTTATGCGGCATGCGGAGAGATTGCCTTCGCCCGCGAGAATTTTAGCGATTTTTGGCGAAAAGCGCGCGTCTTCGGCGCATTGGCAATACATTGCGGGCAGTTTCGGGTTCACGGAGTCGAATCCTTCCCGCATTGCGCGCACCAGGGCGCATATCGACTCCCCGAGGGTTTCATCAAAGGCTTTGCCTATCTTTTTGTCTTCGGCGCCCGTGGAATTTAGCGCTTTCATGAGCTCGCCTTTTGATATTTCCCTGCCGAGTTTTTTTGAAATTGCCTGCAAGTGTAGGGGGCAAACGCAGGCGTGGCGTCCGGTTATAAGGCGGGTGTCGTCGTCGACCATCGCGAAGTCGGGGTTTAACGCGGCGACTTTCGCGGCGCAATCGCGCGCGTACGCCTGAAAATCCTTGTCCAGCGGGCAATAGGAATAGAGCTCCTTCCCGGATTGGGCAGAGACTATCTTTTGAAATCTCGCCGGCTTGTTCATCTTCCAGTGCCCCATTGTGGACTGTATCAGCACTCCCACTTTGGCGTTGCGTTCCCCAAGTTTGTCGTACTCGCCAACTACCTTCTTGTAGGATTGGGAATAATTTTTCATCTTGTCGAAGGGTTCCGGCGAGTTTTCGGGGTGGAGCGTGAAAGAAACCGCGTGCATATTGCACCCGCCGGAAGTTTCCAGCGCTTTCATGTCGCGCGCAATCTCGGCTTCTTTGTCATTCACCAGCAGCACAACATTCACTATCGGAACTTGCGGATATGAATTTTCGGCGCGCAAAAGCGGCGCAGTTAGCAGCGGGACAAAAATTAGAGGGAGAATTTTTTTCATGGAGCCTTTAAGCGGATGTTACTGCGGGAAAAAACGCGCCGAATCTTTTGCTAATTCGGCGCGTCGAAAATTTTTTAAAATATCCAGAGGAATTTTTTAGGCTTGAGTTTCATTGCGAATCCGCCGCCATTTTTCATTTCTATTTCGAGAACATCCGACGATGATACCGTTTTGGTTTCCCGTTTGTAATCGGCAGCGACTATGTTGGAATTTACCGAGTCGCGTATAATTTCGGCTTCGTAGTCTCCGCCGTCCAGAATTTTTGACAAGTCAATGGATACCTTTTTGCCGTTCCAGTCCGCCATTCCGGCTATATACCACACATCTCCTTTGCGCCGCGCGATAACCGCGTATTCGCCGAGCTTGCCTTCAATTGCCTTGGAATCGTCCCAAGTTGTGGGCGTGGAAGCGATAAACTTCAGGATGTCCGGGTATTTTTTATAGTCGCTAGGCCTGTCCGACATCATTTGCAGCGGCGCGTGGTATATTACATACATCGCCACCATGTGCGCGCGCGTGCCTTGGACGCAAGGCTGGTTGTTGCTTATGGCAAAGTCTTTCTTTGTGCAGTTGCGCATGCCGCCGGGCGTGTAGTCCATCGGCCCCAGAAGCATTCTGGTATATATCAAATCCACATTGTGCGCGGGCGATATATCCTTGGACCATTTATTGACTTCGCCGCCGTACACGCCCTCAAAGTTTACCGCGTTCGGATATGTCCGGTTCAAGCCCACCATAGAGGGGCATCCGTGCCAGTCTATCATAATCTTACGCTCAGCCGCCATCTTTGAAATGTTTGCGAAGTGGCGGATTGCAAGCTGGTCGTCGCGGTCGGTAAAGTCTATTTTTAATCCGTCTACACCCCATTTTTTAAATAGGTCTAGCCCTTTTTCGGGATAAGCGTAGAGCGCCTTGCTCAAAACCCATATGAAAACCTTTACTCCCTTTGAGTGCGCGTATTTGACATACTCGGGAATATTTACATAGGGTTTTCCGTCGAAATATTTTTCGTCGTTTATGTATTGGCTCAAACCGTTTTTGCTCTTTAACCCGATTGTACGGTCAAAGTGCCATCCGGCGTCGAAAGTTACGACGGGGATATCGTTTTCGGCTGCGAAATCAATATAGTATCTGCACATGTCGTCGTTGAAGGCGCATGGAAAGTCAACGCCTTCGGTCGTCCAGTTTACCCACCAGTCCCATACGGACGGGCCTGCGGAAATCCACGATGTGTCTTCCAACTCGCAGGGTCGGGCGAGTTTGTATATGGTGTCGTTGTCGGCAAGCTCTATATCGTTGCGCGCCACTATGAACGCGCGCCATGGAAATTCGCGCGAGGCCTCTGTTTTGGCAATGTAGTTTTCAGTTTCGGCGGGTTGAAGAAGATTGTGTACAAGCTTGAATTTCTTTGGATACTTCGCAAACATAGCCTGCGCGGAAGATGCGTCTTTGGGGTATCCAATGCGCAATCCGGGATATTCAAACCAAGACGATTCCACAATAGCGACCTTGTACCCGTCTTTCTCAAAAATAAATGGCAGGGAGGCGTTGGGTTGTTTTTTCAGCTCGCCCAGTTCCTGGTGCTTGTATAGCCGCTCAAAGGAAGTAGCCATTCCCTGCACAACATGTGCGACTGTTTTTGTCGAATCGGGCAGAGGCAATTTTAATGTCTCTGAAAACACGAGCATTTCTCCCTGTCCGAAGTTTGATACGAACCTATACGCGACAGCTTCGTCGTATGCGCGCAATATAACCTTGTAGTTTTCAAAATCTACTTCTAATTGGTTGTATTTGTCTTTTATTGTCTTGCGCACCCCGAGGTTGTTTTCGATGGTCCCGTTGTACGAAGTGGCGCTTGAGCCTTTCGCCTTTGCCGAACTGCCGATTTTCCCCTTGTCGGTATCCATTCCTATTGGAGCATTTTTTAGTATCGTCTTGCCGTCGGCTATAAGCGAAAATGTAAGTTGCTCGCCGTCGGTCAGGACGGCTTCAAGCTTGCCGTCAGGAGATTTTACCGAAAAATTTTCCGCCATTGCCGTGGTAGCCGCAAAAAATGCGGCAAAAAGCAATCCCATCATATTATATGCGTGTTTTTTCATAGCTGGATAAAATTTATAAGCGCTTTTTGTTCCGGTCAATTACAAAGTTGCGGCTGGCATGACAATGTTTATACTCAAAAAAAGCTGCAAACTATCTTGACAGAATTAAATACATGCAGTTATCTTTAAAAAAACGGGCGCGCTTTTGCGCATGGCAATTGATTCAACATTATTTATCCGAATACTCATGAAAAAATTTATAGGTATTTCTGTCTTTTCAATTTTATGCGCGTCTTCTGCATGCGCGCTCAACTTTTATGCCGGCAGGCTCAATGCGCCTTCGGACGAGCGCGACATAAAATGGAGCACATGCGTTTGGGGCGACAATATAAATTTTGAGACAAAACCCCTTCCTTCAAAACCGGGACCCAACGACCATGCGTCGTCGCGCTTCGGGAATTTTACGCTGAATATAGATGTAGACGTAAATGTTCTCAGCTTAGGGTGCGGGGACGGCTCGCAAAATATCGCCAAGGGCAGGACAATCCGCACCAAGCGCAATATGGGAGTTTCGATAGCCACTTTCAATTCCGGAGAGTCGGCAATGATATTTGAAAAGTGCAACGTCGAAGTGGGCGGCTCTTTCAATTTTTCCTTTTGGCACGAGGCAAAAGGGGCGGGAATCGGCAGGCTGTCTTTAACGGACACCAAGATGAACGTCAAGGGCGACCTGACTTCCGCAATACCCGCAAATCCGCTGATACAAAACGGCGCGCGCGCTGGAGTTGTTGTGGAGGTTGCGGGGAAATCGCAACTTATGTTTAATGGCGGGGCGGTTATGGACTCGCTGTACATAGACGATCCGTCGCAGTGGATTTTAAAATTCGGCTTCACTGAGGTTGGCGGAAACGTGCCGACGATATACTTCAACAAGCGCGCGGAGCTTGCGGGAGCCGACATCGATATAAAAATTTCCAAGAACGTAAAGACGGGCAAGTTTGCCCTGATGGAGTTCTACGACCGCCGAAGCGGAATCGACAAGCCCAACAAAATAACGGTAAACGACGAACCCTACACATTCGGCACTCCGATAAAGCTTGGCGACAAAACCGCAAAAATATATCTCGGCGCGTTCGGGCGCGACCCAAGAACACAAAATGATTTAATTCTAGAAGTAAAATAACTTATATTGTCGGCGGTTTGCGACTGCGGGGAACATATCCAAAGGCAGTTTTGCGCAGGCTGAGGATATTATCTGAGGGCGGTTTCGCATTGTGGCGGTTCGTGTGTGAATTTTTTTGCAGCCGTACCGAATGAAGATGGCTGTAAAAAAACGCCTTTATAAAAAAATGGAAAATTCCGATTTCCCATTGAAAAGTAGATATGATTTCATCTCCAAGTTGCACAATGGAAAATTTGAGGGTCTTGTCGCTTGACGACAGACCCTTTTTTGAAAGCCTATGCGCCGCCAATCCTTCGGAAAGTTGCGAAAGGTGCTTTGGCGTCAATTTTATGTGGAGGGGCTCAGTCGGATATCCGTTTGCCAAGTGGCGCGGCCGCGCCGTATTTTTCGATTCCCGCGCTGGCTTTGCCCTTTATCCAATAGGGTGCGATACTCCTCCGGTTGAGTTGTCTGAAATGCTTTGCGAACTATCCGCGCGCTCTCTTAACGCAAAATTTGTGTACGATGTCCCGCCGGATTATCCGGAAAAGTTTCCGGAAGTCGCCGAATTTTTTAAAATAGAGGCTAATCCGGACGATTTCGACTACATTTACGATGCCCAAAATTTGTTTGAAATGCGCGGGGCCGTTTTGCGGAAAAAGCGCAACCACATAAAGCACTTTAAGTCTCTCAATCCGAATTGGCGCCAAGAAGAGTTTAACGGAGCTAATATTGCGCAGGCGCGCGAATTTATGATGCAGCTGGCTATGCCGAACGAAGTAGAGCCGCTTGCTCGCGCTTTCGATTTTTTTGATAAGCTTCCTCTTGACGGGATTCTCTTGCGCGGCGAGAACGGAAAAATCGCGGCCGCCGCCATAATGGGCGCTCTGTCGCCCCAAATGTATTCCGTGCATTTTGAAAAGTCGGATAAAACTTTGGAGGGAGCCGCTCAAATGATAGTTTTCTTGGAGGCTCTCAGGCTAATCGGGCGAGGCGTAAAATTTATGAACCGCGAGCAGGATTTGGGCCTGGAAAATCTACGCCACGCTAAAAGGTCGTTGGACCCGTTGCGTTTTTACCGGCGCTTAAAACTTTATCCAATTTTCAAATGATATTCGATGTTGAAATAAAGGTGTTGGACGCTTCGGCGGAAGATGTTGTCTGCGCCGTAGAAAAGCTCGAGATTGCCGCGGGTTGGATGTCTGCGGGAATGGAAAATCGGGCGGAGGTTTCAAGACTTTTAAAAAATAGTTTTATTTGTGTTGGGGCGTACGTAGGCGGAGAGATGGCGGGGTTTGCCCGCGCGCTGTCGGATGGCGTGGAGACTGCGTATATTGTAGATTTTACGGTTTTGCCTAAATTTCGGCGCAAAGGTGTCGGCACTCAAATGTGCCGATTTCTAGTGGCGGGGTTAAAGGATTTTAATATCCCGAAAATCCTATGCATATCTACCCCTGAGGCGAAAAATGTTTATTCAAAGGTTGGCAAGCCGCTTGAAAATTGTTCTCCGATCCGCTTTGTATAGGCGCGCATTTGCCGAATCGCGCAAATGTTTCAATGGCTGCGGCGGGGCTAGGGCTTTTATTTGCGCGCTAAAAAATCCGCAACCCCAAGAGCTTGCGGATTTCTCTTGCCTAATTGAAGCCTTTTCTCTGCTTCAAACGAAAAAGCTACTGGGTCTGGAACTTGAAAATTGTCGTGGTATCGTAGGTTTCGCCGGGGCGCAAGACCGTGCTTGGGAAGTCGTCCTGGTTGGGCGAGTCGGGGAAATGCTGGGTCTCTAGGCAGAATCCGTATCGGTAATTGTAGGCCTTGCCGGCTTTGCCGCGCACTCCGTTCAAGACGTTGCCGCAGTAGAATTGGACTCCGGGCTCGGTTGTGCTTACTATCATTTCCCTGCCGCTTACGGGTTCATAAGCGCGGGCGGCAAAAGTCATTTCTCCGGGCTTTTTCTGGTTGAGCACAAAGTTGTGGTCGTAGCCGCCGCCGCGCTTTAATTGTTTGTCGTCGAATTCTATTCTGCTGCCTATTGTCTTTGGCTTGCGGAAATCGAACGGAGTGCCTTCGACATCCTCCAAATCTCCCGTAGGAATGAGTTCGGAGTCAACCGGCGTAAACTTGTCGGCGTTGATTGTAATCTCGTGGTTTAAGATGTTGCCGTTGCCCGCGCCAAGCAGATTAAAATAAGAGTGCTGGGTGAGGTTGCAAACGGTGGGCTTGTCGGTGGTGGCTTTATAGTTTACTATAAGCTCGTTCTGATTGTTTAAGGTGTATGTAACAACAGCCTTTAGATTCCCAGGGAATCCTTGGTCGCCGTCGGGAGAGTGGAGGGTGAGTTTAAGGATTGCGGCGTCGGATGTTGTGGAAGGCTCGGGCGTCCATATTTTCTTGTCAAATCCAACCATTCCTCCGTGCAGGCAGTTTTTGCCGTTGTTTTGCGGCAAGCGGTATTCTTTACCGTCTATAGAGAACTTGCCGTCGGCGATTCGGTTGCCGTATCTGCCGACTACCGCGCCAAAGTAGTCGCTCTTTTTGTAGTCTTCAAATTTATCGAATCCAAGCGTTATGTCGGCGAACTTCCCGTAGCGGTCGGGCGTTTCTATCGCCGTGATTATCGCGCCGTAATCGCTGACTTTTACGGTTATGCCGCTTTTATTTTTCAGGGTAAAAAGCTTTACGTTTTGCCCGTCGTCGGTTTTTCCCCAGTCGATTGATGTTACGTTTTGCGCTGTTGCGCATGAGAGCGCGGCGCAGGCGGCTGTTAATGCGATTATATATTTTTTCATTTTTTTGCTTTGTTAAGGTTGGCTTTTTAAAAATTCTGCGAGTTTTTTAAAGGCTTTTCCGCGGTGGCTGATG
>CALXLN010000127.1 GCA_944389215.1 uncultured Opitutales bacterium | reverse complement strand
AATGTCCCCTTCTTTTACGGTGACCTGTTTTCCTTGGATTTTGATTGTCGCTTTCATTGTCTTAAAATTATCGAAAAACGAGCAACTAAATATGTATTTAGTATGCACGCAAGCTTTTTTTTAATCTTTGCGCAAATTCCCTATTTTGGAAATTTGTAAAAGCCCATTTATCGCAGATATTTTTCAGCAATTCAAGTTTTTTTTGGAGTTTTCCATTTATTTTTGCAGTCAGCGGTCTTGCGGATAAAAAAACGAACCGCCCACAAGGGCGGTTCCTGCGAAAAATAGAAGCCGGAACTTATTTTTTATAGGAGGAGCCCTTAGGCGAAAATTCTATCACGGTAAAGGCGTTTCCCATGTTGAAGTTGTCTCCTTTGCGGATATTTATATCGTAGGAGTCTATTTTTTCAAAAGGCGCCGAAACTGCTGTTTGCGCTTGGCTTTCGCCGAGGCTACCGGAATTTGTTGCAAAAGTGAATTTCAGCATTCCGAAAGATAGCATTATAAGCGCCGCAAGCTTTGTCCATTCAAGGCCTGCTGCCAGGACTGACTTCTTTACGGGCGCAGGTCTGGGGGAAATCTCAGCCAGATTTCTCAAATGGCATTTTTTCCCGTACAACTTGCATGTGGCTATGTGTATCCGCACAGATTCTTTAAACTTTTTCGCGGCGGCTGGATCGCTTTTTACGCATTCGGATAGCGTGCGCAATTCGGCGTCGCTGGCCTCGTTGTCAAGATAGAGGCTTATCAGTTCTTCAAATCTGTCGCGGGATACTTTCATTTACGCGATTTTACAGAGTTCGTCTCTAAGGCATTCGCGCGCACGGGAAAGCCGGCTCTTTACGGTTCCTACGCTAATGCCGAGCGAGTCGGCGATTTCCTCGTAGCTTAAATCCTGCTCGTTGCGCATCTTGAGCACTTGCGCGTATTTTTGCGGAAGCGCGTCGATGGCCTTGGGCAGGTTATTCATAAATTCTTCAGAAGCCACTTGTTCGGCGGGGGTTTCGGCGTCAAATGTCAAGACGTCGCATAGGGTTGCGGAATTGTCTCCGTCGACTTTCATATCCAAAGACACCGATTGCGGGCGCTTTCTGCGCCACCAATACCAGTGCTTGTTGCGCGCCAAATTTGTGGCTATATGGTAAAGCCACGTCGAAAGGGAACATTCTCCCCTAAATGAGGATATGCTTTTGCGGGCTTTGATAAATGTGTCTTGGGCGACTTCTTCGGCGTCCTGATGGTTGTCCAGAAGCGAGTTCGCGCGATTGTATATTTTGTTCCAGTGCTCGTTGACGAGTTCGCTAAAAGCCCCCTCGTCGCCGTTCTTGAGCCTTTCAAGGAACGGTTCTTCGCATGTCTTTACGCTAGTGTTTCCCATAAATCTTTTAATCTTTTCAATATAGTTAGAGTCGTATCGCTTAAAAATGTTTCGTTTTTTTTCTCAAAACATTCATTTTATTGTTTTAGTTGCTATTGTTTGCGGACAACTCCGTTTACTTTTATATCGCAATAAAATTGCAATCCTTAATGCAAAAACGAATGCTGCGCATATTGGGGCCATTCTGTATAAGGAGCATAAAAAATATATTTTCAGGTTTTTTATAAAACAGAGTCTTTTTCTCTATATGCAGGTAAAAAAATGTTTGCAGAATCGGCAAAAAAATGAGAAACTGAATGGATAAAGGAATTTATGTTCGATTTCATTAGAGGAAAAAATAAAAAACACGCCTTAGGATTTTTCGATTGCCAAACGTCAAATTTCACAGAATCGAAGGCGTATCCCATTAAAATAGGCGGAACGCAGTCGTGCGTAATACCCCTCGATTTCGGCGGGGAAATTTTGCAGATAGACGTTGGCTCCAAGGGAGGGTTGGTAGCTACGCCGCTTTCCGATTCCAATAAGGTCTTTTTGAACGGAACGGCGCTGGTTTCGCCGGTGGAGTTCTCCGATGTGGCTACTCTGCAAATAGACTCGAAACTCTATTATCTATTTGCCGATAGCTCAATGTTTGAGCGCGCCCGCGCAATAGACATCTCAAAATGGCTGGTTTTTTACAGCGAAAACGGCCATATTGAAGATGAGCTTCCTTTCGGCAGAATAAAGTCGGCAGTTCAAAACCGCGGGCTGAGCGGAGTTGGGCTGGCAATATGCCCTAAAAATTTTGAATACGGTTTTATGTATTCCACCGTGTTCGGCGGAAAGGAAGACGAAACATCCCAGCTTACGGTGCCGATTCTTCCAGAATCTTCCGTTGCGGTAACTTGCCCTCTATGCTGGCTGAAGTTCGACATCGGCGACGCAATGAGCATAGCCGTGCACGAGAGCTTGCGCGGCGATCCAGTCTTGGGCCCGGATGAAATGCTGCGCTTTTTGCCTACATCGTTTAATGACGACGGCGTGCCTTTGGACGCCGCCGGAATGCCGTCGCCCGACATAGCCTGCCCGCATTGCCGCCGCAAGCTGCCGCCAAATTACCTTGAGTTGGACCACAAAATATTTTCGATTGTGGGCGCTCCAAGCGCGGGAAAGTCGTATTATTTAAGCGTGCTGATACGTGAATTGCAGAATTCGCTGTTTAAGAATTTCAAAATCACGCTAAAAGATTTGGATCCTTCGGGAAATATGCTTTTGACGCAGATGAAAAACCGCCTTTTCTCCGCGAAAAATCCCGAGGACGCCATTTTGGCAAAAACCGCCCTTGAGGGCGCCATGTACGAACGCTATCCGCGCTTCGGCAAAATTGTAGCTCTGCCAAAACCAATGACGTACTCTCTCTCCCGCGGCGGCGAGGTTAAAAACTCTATAATTTTCTACGACAATGCCGGCGAGCATTTTGAGCCTGGCTTGGATATAGAAGAGTCTCCGGGAGCAATGCACGTGGCAAGTTCGGCTGCGATTTTCTTCCTCTTCGATCCTCCAGCTAACCGCAATTTCAAAATAGCCCTGGAGGGCTATCCCGATCCCCAGCTGACGATTGACGGGCGGATAGACCAGCAAGATACGATACTTTCCGAGATGGAAGTTCGCATAAAGAGGATTTTGTCAATAGAATCGTCGCGCCGCATAGACACTCCATTGGCTGTAATAATAGGCAAATGCGACATGTGGCAGCACCTCTTAAAACAGCAGCTTCTACCGGCAGTGGAAAACGGTAAGCTTAATTTAGACGCTGTGGACTCCAATAGCAATGTCTTGCGGAATTTCCTTTTAGATATAGATCCATCGATAGTTTCTAATGCGGAATCAATATCCACGAACGTAAAGTATTTCGCCTTGAGCGCTCTTGGACATTCTCCAATGATGATCCAGGAGGGCGCAAATATAGGTAAAATTGCTCCAATTCCCGAAAAAATAAATCCAATAAATGTTGAAATTCCGTCGATTTGGGCTTTGAGCCAGACCAGCGATTTAATCCCGACAACGCGGGCATAATATGGCGTACCAGCTTATATACACCAGTTATCCAATGTCGCTCGTAAACGGGCGGACGGGTTTTTCGACTGTAGCGAGAACGCGGGAGATGCCGGAAAAGCTGTCTTCTGCCGTAGAGAGGTGCAGCGTTTACGACGTATCCCGCGGTGTAGTATATTCGCATAGGATATTGTCTGTGGGGGGGAAATCCTGGCATATTTTAAGCCGCATAACGGATTCCGGAGTAGATTATACAAACCGCAACAACTATTTGGCGCACCATTTGGCGATTTCCGAAGACGAAATTTCCAATCTGGCAAATCCCGCCGAGATTCTCATGCAATGGAAAGGTTGGCGGTCATCTTGGGCGGAGCCTCCGAAATATTTGCCCGAGCCGGAGGGCTTGGGCGATATTTCCGCTTCGTGTTCGCTTCCGGCGGAAAATTGGCGGAGCGAGTTCGGCGACTGCGGGGCGGCTGCAATTTTAAACAGCGGCGCGGTAAGCATTGTCGCCGGCGTGTCCGACGCGGAAAAACTTTTAAAGCTCTTTTCGGAATCGTCTCTTTTGGAGGTTAATCAGGCTGACGCGTGGAAATTTACTTTTACAACCTCTTTTTCAAACAGCGACAATCCAGCGCATTTTCTCTGGAAGACATATACCGAAAACATCGGGCTCCAGGGGGCGGTGGTAGATTTAAAGAGGCGGCTGCTTCCGCCAATTCCTGTATGCCGGGCCGCGGAATACGCGCGCAGCGGCGTCATGAACAACCGCGAGAAGTTCAATCTTACGGTTTCTGCGCCCCCGCCGTCTTCGCGCAAGTTCAATGTGGTCGACACGAGCGCGGGGAATAATGGAAATTTTGCCGCAAAAATGATAGGAGGGGCAGTTGCGCTGTCGGCGATTCTCGTTGCCGGCATTTTCGGGATTTATTATGCCGTCAATGGAGGTTCCGATGTTCCCGCCCAAAAGAAATCCGAACCTCTGCCGGTGCTGCAAACATCCGGTTCCGCGCCTTCCGAAAATTACGCCGGGTACGCGAATCTTACTTTCGGAGAACTGAAAAGCGAGATTGCAAGGCTAATTGAAAAATGCGAATTTCAGAAAGCCTTGGATGTATGGGACGCTTCCGCGCACTCGAGAAACAATCCCAATTACCGGATAGGGCTTCTAGGAAGCATAGGCTATAAGGCGGACAATTTAATGCGGTATTCCGAAAACGTTTTTGCGTCTCAAATGGCGTCCGACAGCGAGCGGTCGCGGGCGATTGAAAATGTTTTTGCGGCTCGCAGGGCTCTCGATGTAAGCGGGGTTCCCCGCCTTGCCGAACGCATGAAACGTTGGAACGAATTGAACAAAAAAATAAAGAAGTAAATGACACCTCAACTTTTAATCGTAAAAATACAGGCATTGCTTGGCGGCAGGCTGGACGTGTCTCCGGTGCAAAAGCGCGCATTGGCGATGGAATATTACAAGATGTGCTCCGATGCTGAATCGCAGTTGGAGCATTGCATTGCGCTAATAAAGGCGGGCAGGGAGTATCCGGCTCTTCAATTTGCGGAATCGTCGGCAATTTTGGACAAGGTAAACGCTCTTTCGTTTATGGAGCTTCCGCAGTGGCGCGATTTGTGCAGTACAGATTCATTGCCGTTCCCGCCGCCTTTTTCGGAGCAGCAAATAAGCCAAATAAGCGCGCTTTATTCCAAGGGCATTACGCAGACGCATCCGCTCTATCGCGATTACCGCCGCGCCATGCGAATGCGAGACTACAACGCGGCTCTGGCGATTATAAGGACGATTTCGAAAATAAATACCTACGACGCCGAAGCCCGATTGGAATACGACAGGCTGCGCAAGCTTATCTCCGAAAAGAAGCTCCGCGCGCTTCGGGCGGCTTTGGATTCTTCAGACAAGGAAAAGATTTTGTCGCTTTGCGAAGATTTATTGCCGGATGCGGAATTTCTCAGCGGAAATCCAGTCTGGGAGGAGGCCTTGGAAAAGAAACGCGGCTTCGACGACGAGGTCGTGCAAACGCGCGCGCGGGCGATTATTTCCGAAATTTCCAAGCTGGATATGTCTGAAGACATTTCAAAAATAGCGGAATTGATGTCCGAATACAACCTTTTGGGCGTGGATTTGCAGACGACTCCAGAGGAGGCGGAGCTTATAGACGAATGCAATAGGAAGGTTTCGGAATATCAGGATTCGCAGATAGAGTTTGAGCGCGCCGCCCGCGCCAGAAACTTGGTGTCCATAGAGCTTGAGACCCCGACTCCAATGTCGCAGCCTGCGCGTCTAAAATTCTTGAAAAAGCTTCGCGCAGATGCGGGGAAAACACTCGATTTAACCTCGGAGAAAAAATTGAATTTGGCAATATCTTCTTTGGCAATGAAGATATTTGTCAAACGGACTGTGACGGCGGGGATTTCAGTAGTTGCGGTGGCGGCTGTTGTTTGGATTGGATACGGCATTTATATTGAATCCATAAACAAGAAAAGATTGGCGCGCGCGGGAGGTGAATTGCTTGAAATTTCCCAATTGCAGAATCCCCGCATGGTTTCGGAGCGCCTCGACTCGTTTGTAAAGAAGTATCCCGACTTTGTGGAGACCTCCGACTTTTCCGGAGAAATAGCAAAACTTCGCGAGTCCTCAAATCTGGATATAAACAACATAGAGCGCATAACAAAGCGTTTGGAATCTGTCGAGAAAATGGATTTTGCAAAGGCAACCGCGGTCGAGCTTGAAAATGCGCAGGGAGATTTGGAAAAGGTTCTAAGCGATATACCTAATCTTTCGGCTTCAGTCAGGGATTCCGTCGCCGACAAGGCAGACTCCCTTTCGCGCAAGCTGAGCTCCGCAATAGACGCCCGCCGCCAGCTGCGCGCGAAGACTCTCAGCGAAGCATTGGGAAAATACGACGCCCTGCTTGAAAAATACGAAAACTTTTCGGAGTCGCGCGAGGCTTTGGACGCCCAGGAAGTTCGCCTTTCGCAAATAATTCTTCCAATAGTCGAAGACGTTACGCAGATGTTCAAGCCTTCGCAATCTGATATTGAGAGGTACGCAGACGTCGCCCAGCGCATAAAAGCCGCGCGCGCGGCGTATCTCAAGGCGGACGAACTTTACAAGTCCCTGATGGATTCGCGTTCTATAACCGCTTATTTTAACCAAGCGCGCGCCATGGAGTCTTCGGGCGTTATGTCGGCTGATTTTTCAAAAAATCTGTCGCGCATAATGGCGAGTGAAAAATCCATTGTCTCTGGGCAGCTTTCCGATTTTGCAGATTCTGACGCGGCCGAAAAATCGGTGGATTATCCGATGCTCGGCACCGGAGAATTGCCTTCCAACGAAATGATGACGAACGTTTACCGCAATATAAACGCCCAAAAGACCAATACCTACACAATAGGAGAAATCGGTTCTTCAAAGCAGAGTTGGCCGGGCGGCAGCGAAGTTATCCAAAAGTGCAAGGTGATTTATCCAAGCGGCGCGGTCCGCGACGAAACGTTTAGAATGAATTATGTCGACGGCAAGCAGCCCCGCGGCGAACTTCTTTCTACCGGCACGCTTTCCGTGGAATCTAAGACCGGCAGGGAGGCGTTGGAGTTGGCGCGTTCTAAATCATGGATGGCGGCTTTGGAGTTTATAGCGGATTCTAAAATAAATCCGATATATAAGTTGCTTTTAGAGTCCAAGATATTCGCTCAAATGCAAAAAAATCCCGTTGAAAGTTCTCTGGCGTTTTCGCCGTCGGCAATTGCGCGGAGTTCGGTAGTAAGAAAGATGGCTAGAGGTTTCAGCGACTATTCATGGATGTTCGAGCCTCAATCCAAGATTAATTTTGTGGATTCAGAACTTTATTCAAAACCGGCCCCAAAATATGAGCTAGAGGCTAAAATAACAAAAAAATCCATTGAGTTGGCGCGAAAAAAACCAATGCAAATGATAGGCGTAGCCGACATCAAAGGGAATCCCGTTCTTTTCAAGCAGCCGATTGGCGCAATTAGGGCGGTGTCTGAGGACGGCGTATTTTCGCGCGCGGAAAGCGTGGATAAAATTAAAATAGCGCCTCTTACTCCGATATTCTCAGAACAGATTTCAACAGATGAAATAGTTCGGAAGTCGAAAGAAAGCGTGCAATGAGCAGATATTTCGTAAAGTGGAAGGGGGTTGAAAGCGGCCCCTATTCCGCGACACAGCTTCGCGACATGTTCAATGCTGGAAAAGTCGGGCTTATCCATTATATCCGCGAGGAAAATTCGGAGCAATGGCATTTGTTCCGCGAGTTTCTTGCTGGCGACGACATTTCGGAGCACAAAGATGTTCAGCAAGCGCAAGCGAAAAAACTTTCGGTTTATTTGCAATACTTCGCTTATCTCTTGTGCGGCGGGGCTTTCTTGTCTATCTATATTTATTTATGCGCATTGGCCTTTTGCGTTTATCTATTTCTTGCATGCGACAGAAAATTTTCTTTAGAAATTTTTTGCATCTCTACTGTTATTGCAATTTCGGGGCTGTTGTTTTTTCAGGCAGTGGTTCCGGTTTTGATGCAGTAGAAAATTTGACGCAAAAAGATTGATAAAAACAAACTGCGTGCTTTGATAAAAATAGTGAACGAAGTCAGAAAGATAATTTTTGCCGTAAATAAAACAAAGCCCCGCGCCGATGAAATAGCTTTAAAACTTTCGGCGCTTGCGGAGCGCAACGGAATGTCGGCGCAAATATGCGACGCCTTTCCCATAGACGAGGATGCTTTTAAAGGAAAGGATTTATGCTGCGTAATCGGCGGCGACGGAACGATTCTTTCGTGCGTGCGTCCGCTTATAAAATACGGCATGCCGGTATTCGGGATAAATTTGGGCAAACTCGGTTTTTTGGCGACTTACACCGATGAAATCGACGATGAATCGTTTTTGTCTCTTGCGCGGGGCGACTTTATGATTTCCGAGCGCGCCCTTCTCATGGCGAAATATAGGGGGCGCAGTTATTATGCTTTAAACGATTTCGTGCTGAAGGATTTGCGCGCCGCGGGAATTTCGGATTTTCAAATGTTTGCCGACAGGGAGCTCGTTGCCGACTATGTGGGAGACGGGCTGATATTTTCGACTCCCACAGGCTCAACCGCCTATAATCTTTCGGCTGGCGGACCCCTCATACATCCAAAGGCCCGGGCGTTTGTAATGACGCCTATTTGTCCGCACATGCTTTCCAACCGGAGTTTGGTCTTCGATTACGGCGCGCAGATAAAGGTTAATTGCGTAAGCGGGCAAAGCGCTCTCATAGCTGACGGACGGGAAATTGAAACGATATCTGCGGGGGCGCAGATAGAGGTTGAAATGCCGTCGGTCGCGCTGAAATTCGCCCGGCTGAGCGGCGACTCGTACTTCGGAGTGTTAAGAAACAAGCTTGGCTGGGCCGAGGATCCGCGGAGGTTGCAGAATGAACAGCGCTAGGGAAAATTCCGACATTTCCGAAACGGCGTCGCGGCGCGCCTATGCGTGCGCCATATTTTTTATTTGCGCGGCTCTTATAATCAATTCTGTTTCTTTCGGAGTCGCGTATTTCTTTTCGCGCGTTGGCGATTTTTCCGCGGCTTCCCCGTATGCCGTTTCGGCGTATCTCGATTTGATTATTGCAGCCGGCTTTATTTTTGGGCTTGCTCCGTTTGCGTTTTTCCGCCTAAAGACGATAGCGGCGGCTGGCTTTTTTGCGTACATGGGGTATTCCGCGGCGGGTGCGTTCGGGACGGATTGTTTGATGCAATTGGTTTTGGGGGCGCTGTTCGGATTGCTATCGGTTAAATTGCCGTCGGTTCCTACGGTTATTGTCGGAGTATTGACGGTTGGGGTTTCAATATTTTTGAATGTTAATTTGTTTTTAAAATAAACTGTTATGGACAAGTCGAAAAACAGCGGAAAGAAGCCGCTCGCAAAACGGGTGGAGAAGTTCTTAACAAACGACATTTGGAATGTTTCCGAAAGCGCAGTCGGCGCAAAAAAGTACGCCATATCGTTTCTAAGAATAGTGCTTACTACTATTAACGGCATCATCCACAAGCGGATACTTGTGCAGGCTTCGTCTCTTTCCTACGCGACTCTTTTGGCAATAGGCCCGATTTTGGCAATCACCGTAATTTTTTCCGGGATATTTTTCAGAGACAAAGGCGAGGAGTTCATATACGCAAAGATTATGTCCGCCGCGACTTTCGTAATGCCCGCTTTCAACGAGATGATTCCCGTAGAGAGAGCAGGTAGTCCAAATGATTCCGCAAAAGTTTCCGCGCAGGCTTCCGTGTCCGGCAAGTCCGCTCCGCGCATAAATCCGCAAATTTTCCATTTTATAAACCACATATCCAAGGGCAGCTCAAAAGCCGGAGCGGTCGGCGTGGCTACTATGATTGTAACGTGTCTTCTGCTTTGTATAAATATGGAGTCTGCGTTCAATTATATTTGGGGCGTGAAGAAGGGCAGAAAGTGGGTGGATAGAATAGTCTTTTATTTTGCCATGATTTTCTTCGGGTCTGTGGGAACGATATTCGGTATGACATTTTTGGCGACATCGCAATTGAGCGGTTTTGTGAAAGATATTCCGCTTATTTCCGAGTACGCCTCATGGCTGACATACATAATCGGGATTGCGGTTATGACTAGCGTTTTGGCGTTCTTTTACAAATTTATTCCCTGCGCCCGCGTCAAGTGGCGGGCTGCATTCGTCGGGGCTGTGGTCATAATTCTTTTGCTTATTCTAAACAACGAGATGTCGTTTTTGTATATTAGCTATATAGTAAAGCAGCAAAACTTTTACGGCTATTTGGCAATAGTGGCTGTGGCTATGTTTAGCCTCTACATATTTTGGATGATGATTTTAACCGGCGGGCAAATAACATTTGCCGTGCAATATGTAGATTTTTTGTCCGACGACGAATCATGGAATAAAATGGGAACCCGCGCGCGGGAACTTTGCGCTTTGGCTGTTTTCGGCGAAATATCAAAAGCGTTTTACAAAAGGGAAGAGTCTCCGACAGTTGAGTCGATTAGCGGTGGCTTAAGAATTTCAAAAGTCGTGGTTACGGCTAGTTTAGAATGGCTTGTGGCAAAAAAATTGGTATGCCACGCAGAGGGATTTAATCCGGACGACGACACTGTTTATTTTAAGCCCGCCGTGTCTCCGGATACAGTTAAGCTTTCCGACTTTTTTGTCCTTCTTTCCACAAACGAAGGCGACTCTACCATATCCGATATGCTCGCGCGCGAAGAACCGCTTGTGGCAGCAGCGGTTGCTTCAATGGGCGAATACTCAAAGGGGGAAGTCCCGTCTAAAACGATAAGGGAATTGATATAATGGACTTATTTGAATTTAGAAATGAATATCTCAAGGGCGGGCTGGAGCGCGGCATGCTCGACGATAGCCCATTCGTGCAATTTAAGAAGTGGTTCGACCACGCGTGCGAATGCAAGGTTAAAGAGCCGAATGCAATGGCGGTTTCAACCGTGTCTGCCGACGGAATGCCGAGTTCGCGCGTGGTTTTGCTGAAGTCTTGGGATGAGCGCGGTTTTGTATTTTATACAAACTATAAGAGCCAAAAAGCGAAAGAAATAGAGGGGAACAATAAGGTAAATTTGTTGTTTGTGTGGCTCGATTTGGAGCGGCAATTGCGCATAAACGGCACAGCTGAAAAAGTATCGACGGCCGAGTCTTTGAGATATTTTATTACAAGACCTTTCGGAAGCCGCCTTGGCGCTTGGGTGTCGCATCAAAGCAGCATAATAACTTCGCGTTCCCTGTTGGAAATGCAGTTTGAAAAGATGAAGCGAAAATTCGCCAACGGAGAAGTCCCACTCCCGGATTTTTGGGGCGGCATTAGGGTTGTGCCGTCGTATTTTGAATTTTGGCAAGGGCGGGAAAACCGTCTCCACGACAGATTCGCGTACAAAATGGGATCCGAACCGGGCAAGTGGACAATCGAACGCCTTTCGCCGTAGGCGGTTTTAGGCTTATTTTATAAGGAATAAAAAACGGAAAGCTTTTTTTGCCTCCGTTTTTTAGTTTTTTTAATGCAATTATTTTGACGAAACGGTGCTGAGGCGGGGCGACATATTTTAGCCAACCGTAGTGCGCGCTAGCTTGTAGGCTCTGCCTTTAGTTGTGTTAATTGAACGGCAAGCCTATAAGATGTGAAGAAAGGCCTGTGCTTCCACCAGCGCGGGCGCGGGATTATTGCGCTCGCGCTTGATTGCATTTATCAAGCGGCGTGCAGACAAAAGTTTTAGTATTGCCTGCGCCCCATAGAGCCGAGAGCGGGAGGTAGCATTAGATTCCGTCGATTTCCTGAGAGAGGTGCGATATTAGTTCGGATTCGCTCATTCTTATCTGCTTTGTTGTGTCGCGGTCGCGCAGCGTTACAGTGCCGTCGCCTTCTACCGTCTGGAAGTCTATCGTTATGCCAAAGGGAGTTCCTATTTCGTCCTGCCTGCGGTAGCGCCTTCCAATCGCCCCAGCGGAGTCAAAGAAAACATTCCAACGGCGGCTCAATTTCTTGTAGAGATTTTGCGCGCGCTCCATTAATTCGGGCTTGTTCTTCACTAGCGGGAAAACCGCAGCCTTGTAGGGAGCCACGCGCGGACTAAATTTCAGTAGCACGCGCTTTTCCGCCTGTCCCTTGTCGTTCGGGACTTCGTCTTCGCAATAGGCCGCTGTGAGCACCGCCAAAAGTGTGCGGTCGACACCCAAAGATGGCTCTATAACATGCGGCAGATACTTTTCCTTCCGCGCTTCGTCGAAGTATTCCAGATTCTTTCCAGACGCGTTTTGGTGCTGGGTGAGGTCGAAATTGCCGCGCACCGCAATTCCTTGCAATTCCTGCAAACCGTGCGGGAAATGGAAAGTTATGTCTGTGCAAGCTTTTGCGTAGTGGGCGAGTTTCTCGTCCGGATGCACGTCTTCGGCAAGCTCGGACTCCGGCAATCCTATGGACACAAACCACTTCTTGCAGGCGTCTATCCATTCGCGGTGAAGCTTGCGCCAATCGTCGTAGGGAGAGATAAAGTATTCTATCTCCATTTGCTCAAACTCGCGGCTTCTAAAAATAAAATTGCGCGGAGTTATCTCGTTGCGGAACGCCTTGCCGATTTGCGCAATTCCAAAGGGAATTTTTACGCGGGTGGTATCGCAAACGTTTTTAAAGTCGGCGAATATTCCCTGAGCGGTTTCCGGGCGCAAGTAGGCTATGGCGGTTTCGTCGCGCAGAGCCCCGACATATGTTTGGAACATTAGGTTAAAGTCCCGCGGGGGAGTCAGGGATCCGGGTTTTCCCGTCGCCGGAGACGGTATCAGCTCGTATTCGTTGGGTTTGGCATCCATATAGTTCTTTAGGACAACTTCATCCAACTCGCCCTGTTTGCCGAGCTTTCTCTTGAGCTCGTGTGCTTTTTTATCGGCTTCCGCCTGCATGGCTTCATCTTCAAGGACGCTAACGTATCCTATTGTTTCTCCGCCAACTTTGACTTCGGCAAAAAATATTTGGTCTGCCCTAAAGCGCAATTTGGATTCTTTGCAATCCACCATTGGGTCGGAGAATCCCGCGACGTGTCCCGAGGCTTTCCAAACGTCTGGCGCCATTATAATCGAGGCGTCCAACCCAACAATATCGTCTCTTCCGTGGACAAAGTCGTTCCACCACGCGCGCTTTATGTTGTTTTTGAGTTCGACTCCAAGCGGGCCGAAATCGAAAAATCCGTTAAAGCCGCCGTAAATTTCCGACGAGCGGTAAATGAATCCTCTGCGTTTGCAAAGGCCCTCAATTGTTGCCATGTCAACCATATGCGTATATATAAATTTTAGCGCACAAAGATAGTTCGGCGCGCGCCTTTGTCAACTTTTATAACTTTGCAGAGCCTTGCATTGGATGTTTTTAGGATGTGAAATGAAAAATATGAAGATTTATTTTGAAAAATAAATACGCGCGCCTTATGCTTGCATTATGAAAGTAATTGGTTTGTCGTTTTTATTTTTCGTTGCGGCTTTATTGCCCATTTTTGCCGAAGCCGGCGAATATAGGATTGGAAGTTTTAATATTTTGGGCGGCGACGTTTCGCAGCCTGACAACGCCGAGCGCGCCTCCGTCGGGAAAGGCATTGTTGGTTTTTACGACTTCGATATAATCGGCTTTCAGGAGATGCGGAAACCTCAGGCTGAAATTTATTTGAAAGCGGGCGAATACGCTATTTCAGGGGAGATGGTTGCCCCGAACATTGAGGTTCCGGCATGGATGCGCTGGGGAAACTTCATATTTTACAAAAAGGACAAATTCGAGCTTTTGAAGGAAGGGCATTTCTGGCTTTCGCCCACGCCTGAAAATCCATCCAAAGGCTGGGACGAAAAACAATACAGAATTTGCAATTATGTGAAATTGCGCGATAAATCCGACGGTTCGCAAATATATTTCTTCAATCTCCACCAGGGGCTGACTGCAACATCCCGCAGCGGTTCTATGCGGGTAATCGTCGAGAAACTGCGCGAAATCCTAAAGGGCGAAGACGCTTCTATGGCTTTTATGACGGGAGATTTCAATGCAGATAAGAGTGAGGAATCCATAATTTATCTATTGTCCTCGGGAATTTTAAGGGACTCTTGGGATGTTTCCGAGACGGAGCCGTTCGGTTCGCGCGGAACTTTTGTCCCAAAATTTCTGAACAAGCCGTCTTGCAAGGGAGAGGCTAAAACCGGGAGGAAAATAGACTACATATTTGTTTCTCCAAATGTCAGGGTAAAAAAATGCGCGGTAATATCAAATAATGTAGACGGCACGTTTGCGTCGGACCATCTTCCGATAATAGCCGTGGTTGAGATGAAAAAATAGCGCGCGCCGCGAATAGGGGCGCAAAATTTTTATGGAGCGGATATTCCGTAAAATCCGCGTGCAGGGTTATCGTAAATCCGCGGGTTTTGCCCAAAATTTGTGCGCAGGCTTTATCATAAATTGCACATAGGCTTTATCCTAAATCCGCGCGCAGGGCTTGCCCTAAATTTGTGCACCGGGCTTTATTCTAAACACGCGGGCTTTTTTCTAAATCCGCGCGCCGGCCGAGAAATTTTCCATTAAATCGCGTATTGCGCCGGTCGTATCTTGCGGAATTAAAACGTCGGATACGGCGACAATTCTTTCCGCCCCCGCCGCGCTCACTTGCGATGCCGTTTTTTTGTTTATTCCGCCTATCGCAAACCAGGGAAGGCGGGGCTTGAAAGACGCCACTGCGGAAACTAATTCCAGCCCCACGGCAGGGCGTCCGGGCTTGGTGTTGGTGGCAAACACCGGGCCGACTGCAAAATAGTCTAGGATTCCATTCAGCGCGTCTGCGGATTTAGCCTGCTGGATTGAATGCGTTGAAAGTCCAAGCACGCGGTCTTCGCCTATCATTTTGCGCGCGTCTGCGGCGGGAATATCGTCCTGCCCGATATGCAAGCCGGCGCCGGGCAGCGAGGCAGCGAGTTCGGCGTCGTCGTTTATTATGAAAAACGGGGCGTTCTCCCTTTGAAAAAGCGGAAGAATCTCAAGGGCGATTTCGCGCCTCTGGGAATGCGTTTGGAGCTTAGCGCGCAGTTGTATGATTTTTGTTCCGGCGTTTATGAGCTGCGAACATTTTGAATACATGTCGGCGCGCGGAACGTATCCGGAGTCGAGTATTCCGTAAAATTGCGCGTCTTTAAGGCGTTCCGAAAGCTTCCCCATGGAAAATTTAGGATTTTTCTTCCGATTCGCGCTTCGAGTCGTCGACGGAGTTTATAACGGGATTTTTTTCGGAAAACAGCACGTCCGTATCTTCGTCGTCGATTTCAGGTGCAGGGGGGAGGAATTTTGTGGCAGGTTTATAAATTAACCCTTTAAAACCTAAAACCCTAACGTCTATTCTGCCGAGCTTTTCCACTCCGAGATGTTCGCGGAACGCCGATGTCAAGGCGCTTTGAATTTCCGCCGTGGCGTCGGTGAGCTTTTGCCCGGATTCAAGCTTGAGCGAAACGCTCATGCAAAGCCTTCCGCGGCGCGTATAAATGTCGACGTCTGGGCGGTTGAGGGCGCCCAAGCTGTAACATACGCTTTGAACCAGTTCGTCGAGAGCCTTGCGGGATACTTCCACCACGCCGACGCGGTTGTCGAATAGTTTAATCGGCTTGCGGTAGTTCTTTACTTTGCGCAATATTATCAGCAAAATAAACGCCGCCAAAGCTATTCCTAAAAACTCCGGAGCATTAGGTTGCTCCCAGGCAGTCTTTAGGAACTTTGCGGTGAAAAGTATTGCCTCGGAAACTTTTTGGGCGATTAAATCTATGGTGGAATTCATATTGCTGGGTTGTTCTTGCTTCTGGCCGAATGCGGCGCGGCAGGAATTTTCCTTTCGATTATTTTATTAAAGTTGTTTTTTATATTTTAACAAGACTATTTATTAAAGTCGAGGTCGTCCGGCCATTCCCGCGCATGTCCGTCCGCCTTGTTTTTCTTGCAGGCGTCTATGAAACAGGTTTGGGCGCATACTTTTATATCGCGCGAAGGGTCGGTATTATTAAATATCTTCCACAAAAGTTTTGAGCGGTTTTTTACGTCGATGTCGGAGTCGAAAATCGCCACTGCGCGAAAGTGCTTTGTAAACAAGCTGTTGGATTCTAGCGCACCCAGAATATCCGCTCCGCACCTTTCACCTTTTTTCAAGGCGATAGCACAAAATTTATCGGCGAAGTTTGCGGTTGCATCTTCGTCGATTTCGCGGATTGCGGCATTTAATTTTTTGAAGTCGTCTTCTGTTAAATCGTCAAATTTCGAAATGTGGCGCGGAGTCTCGCCGTTTATGCGCGATGTTAAATCGAATGCTATTTTTGAGCCCATAAAGGGATTGGGCGACGAATGGTCGAGAACGTCAAGAACTCCGTATCCCGATATTATGTCTAAGGTG
The DNA here is from genome assembly GCA_944389215.1 of uncultured Opitutales bacterium. Lineage (GTDB taxonomy): Bacteria > Verrucomicrobiota > Verrucomicrobiia > Opitutales > Intestinicryptomonadaceae > Merdousia. The sequence continues at coordinate 62,226 of CALXLN010000127.1, read as the reverse complement.
GGATCGAAATTTTCCACAAACAATTTCCAGACTTGCTGCAAATCCGACGGGTCTTTGTCGGCGTCTATTGCTACGATTGATTTGCAAAAGCTCATTTGTCCCTGGCCCCATAAGCCGCTTGCGAGCTTTTGCGCGTGCGCCGGATATTCCTTGTTTATGGACACTATTGCAGCGTTGTGAAAAACGCCTTCCCACGGAAGAAAGTAGTCGCGAATTTCCGGCATTACCGTTCTTAGAAGCGGAAGAAAAATTCTTTCTGTGGCTTTTGCCATGTAGCAGTCTTCCATTGGCGGAGGCCCCACGATAGTCGCGCAATATACGGGCTTTTTTTTGCGGGTTATCGCCGTCAGGTGGAAAACCGGGTACATATCTGCCAGCGAGTAATAGCCCGTGTGGTCTCCGAAAGGCCCTTCAAGGCGGCGTTCGTGGCAATCCACATAGCCTTCAAGGACAAATTCGGCGTCGGCGGGAACTTGTTGGTTTACAGTTACGCAGTCGGCCATGGGAACGCCTTTTTTTCTAAAGAACCCCGCCAAAAGCAGTTCGTCCACGCCGCGCGGCATTGGGGCGGTCGCCGCGTATATTGTGGCGGGGTCTGCCCCTATGGCTACGGCTACTTCCATGCGCTTGTTCAGGGCGGCATGCTCCTTAAAATAATGCGAGCCGTCTTTGTGTATGTGCCAGTGCATTCCGGTTGTGCGATTATCGTATATTTGCAGTCGGTACATTCCCAGGTTCCGCTTTTTGCCATCCGGAGATTTTGTAAAAACCAAAGGCAGCGTTACAAATCTTCCGCCGTCGTGCGGCCAGCATTTCAGAACTGGAATTTCCGAAAGGTCTATGTCGCCGCCGGTTTGCACAACTTCCTGGCAGGGCGGTTTGCCGCGAAATTTTTTTGGCGCTATGCGCGCAAGCGGAAGGGCTTTTTTTACGGTCTCTATAAGCTCGGAAATATTTTGCGGCGGCGCCATATTTACAAGTTCCTCTATTTCGCGCCCGGCGTCGTCCAGATTTTCCAAACCCAGCGCCATCGCCATTCTGCGGCTGCTTCCAAAGAGGTTTGTGGCTATGGGAAACGATTTTTTGCCGCGGTCGACGACGTTTTCAAAAAAGAGTGCCTTACCGCCTCCGGGCTTTTTTGATTCGGCGTCGGTTATTTTTGAAATTTCGATTTCCGGAGACACGGGGGCGGATACGCGCTTTAATTCTCCTGCGCGGTCCAATGCTTCGATAAATTCTTGCAGGTCCTTATAACTTTTCTTCATATCCCCATTCCTTAAAAATATTTTGCTTGAATCCCATAGCCATAGCCGCGCGTGCGGCTATGAAATCTGCGATATCGGCTACGCTTTTCGGCTTTTGGTAAAAGGCGGGGCAGGCGGGAAGAATTGAGGCGCCCGCTTCGGAAAGCGAGCACATGTTGCGCAAATGTGTGAGCGCAAGCGGCGTCTCGCGCGGAACGACCACGAGGGTTCTTCTTTCCTTCAATGCCACTTCCGCCGCGCGAACAACTAGATTGTCGGCTATGGAATTGGCAATTTTGCCCAGTGTCTTCATTGAGCAAGGTATTACCGCCATTGCGTCGAAAAAAAACGAACCGCTGGCGGGTGGGGCGGAAAAATCGGATTCGTCGAAAAAACTTATGTTTTCAATTTTTTCGGCGTACTCTTTGGGGCATTCTCTTAAAAGGGCGCCGTAGATGTCTTTTGCGCCGCCGGTTTCGCACGGAAGAATTTCTTTTGCCGAATTTGTGGCTATGCAGAATATCTCGGCGTTGTTGTCCATTAAAACCTTTAGCAGGCGCAGGGCGTAAATGATTCCGGACGCTCCCGTAACGGCAACCACCGCGCGCTTTTTTTCTGAAGTGTGGTTTTGCATATTATTATATGTGTCCTATTGCGTTTGCGGCCGTTCCCAAAAGGATTAAAGCCGACACTGCGACGTTTTCGTAGAAAAACACCAAATTTACCTTGCGCATTCCGCATCTTTCTATCGTCATATATCCTCCCGCGTATAATACGGCGGTAATTGCCGCGCAAGCGTGGAATGCGAAGTTTAGCTCGAACAGCATTCCGGTAAGAAATAGAAGCGCCGCCGCAGCCGCGAATGAAAATGCAGCAAAAAAGAGCGTCGCGCGGCGGCCGAACCTTGCGGGCACGGAGTGCAAATTATGGGCGATGTCGAATTCTCTGTCCTGCAGAGAATACACTAAATCGAATCCCGATATATGGAAAAAAAGCACTCCGCCAAGGCACAGTATGCGTGGCGAAAATCCGTCGGTTGCAGCTATCCACGCGCCTATAGGAGCAAGCGCGAGCGCCACTCCCAAAATGTAATGCGCCGCCGCCGTAAACCGCTTGGCGCAAGAGTATCCCAGCAGTACGCACAAGGCCGGAAACGAAAGCCAAAAGCAAAGTTCGTTTATCATAAACGCGGAAAAAACGAAAATTGCGGCGGAGATGGCAGTAAAAATTTTTACGTCGCGCAGGGATATTTTGCCGGTTACGCTGGGTCTGTTTTTAGTGCGAGGATTGAGTATGTCGATGTCGGCGTCGGCGAATCTGTTGAATCCCATCGCCGTGGAGCGCGCAGCCGCGAAGGCTAGCACAATCCAAATAAAACGCGAAGGGGTTATAGAGTATCCGTTTATATAGGCCAAACAGAGCGCGGACAATGCAAAGGGGAGGGCGAATAGCGTATGCCCCAATTTTATCAGTTCCGAATATGCTTTTGCGCTTTTAAAAAATTTCATTTTTCCAATATTCTAAAAAGCGCGCCCCAAGCGCAACCATTTTTATTGCTTGGGAAACAGGTGCTGGAAAAGGAAATAAAGATAAAGAGGTAAAGAAAGTTGACAAAAGCGCCCGTTGTTCCATCTTCGTAAGGATGGACTTTTTGGCGGATAGTACGGGTTCGAGAAGACTTTCAAAATCCGAGGCTCTCGAACTTTTAAAAAATGCGTCTCCCATTGAATTGGGCGAAGCCGCAAACAGCGTTCGCGCAAAACTTCACGGAGACAAGGCGCATTACGCTGTGAACGCCGCGATAACGTATTCCAATATTTGCGAGGCGCTTTGTCCTATATGTTCCTTTTCCAGAAAAGAGGGTGCGCCGGGCGCATATCTTCTTACGGCGGACGAAGTTTTTGAACGCGCAAAGGCCTTTTCGGAAAAAGGCGCCCAGGAAATCCACATAATAGGGGGAATGTATTCCAAACTTCCTTTGGAATATTATTTGGACGTTGCCAGGGCGGTTAAAGCGGCAGATAAAAATTTAAATCTGGTGGCTTTTACGGTTTCGGAGTGCGTATTAATGTCGCGCGTATCGGGAAAGAGTTTGGGCGAAGTCATAGATATGCTTCTTGAGGCGGGGGTCAACGCGCTTCCGGGGGGAGGCGCCGAGATTTTTGACGAATCAATCAGAAAAAAGATATCCCCAAACAAATTGACCGCATCTGAATGGCTTGGCGCAATGCAGGTTGCGCATGAACATTCGCTGCGCACTAACGCCACAATGCTTTACGGCCATATCGAGACTCCCGAGGCTGTTGTCGACCACCTGTTTAAATTGCGCGGGCAGCAGGACAAGTCCGGAGGGTTCAAGGCGTTTGTGCCGTTGCCGTTTCGCAAGGGGGCTAGCGATATAGAGTCGAAGGGTTCGGGAGTGTATGATTTGAAGATTTGCGCTATTGCGCGCTTGGTTTTGGACAACTTTTCCCATATTCGCGTTCCTATCCCACATTTCGGAGACAGGATGGCGCAAATATTGTTGAATTTCGGCGCGGATGACATTGGAGGCACCCATTGGTACGAGGAAGTCGCCGCTGCCGCGGGCGCAATGCGGTTAAACCGCACGGAGGATTTTATGCGCAAGACCATAATTGCCGCGGGCTTTAAGCCGGTAAAGGGAACTTCTAATTATGGCGTTTAAAATTGGCAGAGTTTCTTATATAAACAGCATTCCGCTATTTTGCGCGGAGCCGCCGCCGGATTTTGAAATCGTCAGCGCGTATCCATCATTGCTCAATGCTGCAACCATGCGGGGAGAATTTGACGCCTGCCTGATTTCCAGGTGGGAGTATTCAAAAGTGTCGGAAAAATACTCTGTTTTGCCTAATTATTGCATCGGGGGCGACGGCGAGATTATGTCGGTCAAATTATTTTCAAAGACGGACATTGCCCGTATTGGCGGCAAAAAAATCTTTATAACCGAACAAACGGGAACTTCTTCGCGCGCTTTTGCGTATTTGTGCAGAAGAAAATACGGTTTTGATTTGTTTGAGCGCAGATGCGCAAGCATATCGGAGGCCGACGCGGTGCTTCTTATCGGCAATCAGGCTTTGGCGTTTGACGGTTCGGATTTTGAGCACGCGTACGATTTGGGCTCAATGTGGAAAGAGGAATTTTCGCTGCCCATGATTTATGCGGTGTTTGTAGTCAGAAACAATGTATTAGAGTTGCTCGAGCCACTTTTGCGCGCGTATTTGGAAAAGTCCCTTGGCGAATTTGCCAACAATAGAGCCGGATGGATTTCCGAGGCCAAGAGGATTTTGGATGATGGACAGTCTATAAACTTTCCGCGCCGCGAATTGGATCGTTATTACAATTGCCTGAAGTTCAAGTTTGACGACGCAACCTTTAAAAAAAGTTTTTCTTTTGTTGAAGAAAATGGACACATTTAAAATAATATCCTCCGGAGGGCGCATAAGTCTTGAACAGGCTGTGGAATTGGAAAATTGCATCCTGTACGAACTTGCCCGCGCGGCTGATGCGCGAAGAAAGACTTTTACCGAGCCGGATAAAGTCGGATACATTGTAAACAGGATGATAAATTACTCCAATGTGTGCATGGCGCGCTGCAAATTTTGCGCCTATCACGCAAAGGCGGGAAAAGTTGCGCCGTTTAGAATGTCGGACGATGAAATTTTTAATTTGTGTTCCGACGCCTCCGCCCGCGGGGCGGTTCAAATTATGCTGCAAGGCGGATTGCATCCGGATTTCACATTGGAATGGGCGGAAGGGATTTTGAGGCGCATAAAAGAAGCGTTCCCGTCTCTTTGGCTCCACGCTTTTTCCCCCTCCGAAATAGTCTGGTTTGCGCGCGGGGCGGGCGTGGGCGTGGAGGAGTGCGTGCGCAGGCTCAAAAGCGCGGGAATCGATTCAGTTCCTGGGGCGGCGGATTTGCTGGTTCCTGAAATCCGCAGGGAACTTTGCGGAAACAAATGCACGGTCGAAGAATGGGCGGAGGTAATGCGGGCGCTGAGAAAATTTGGAATGTATTCTTCGGCTACGATGACGTTCGGAATGGGAGAGTCTTTCCGACAGCGGTTGGAGCATTTGAAAGTCGTGCGCGACTTGCAGGATGAAACGGGTGTCTTCAAGGCTTTTATTGCGTGGCCCGTGTCGCCGGAAAACACTCTTTTGGAGGGCGTTGTGGAGCGCGCGGGTTCGGTAGATTTCTTGAGGACGCTTGCGGTTTCGAGAATATTTTTAGACAATATAGAGTATGTTCAGTCGGGATGGCTTACGGAGGGGCTTAAAGTTGCGGAAATAGCCCTGCATTTCGGCTCAAACGACGTCGGAGGCGTCCTTATAGACGAGATGGTCGTGCGCGCTGCGGGCATAGACAACCGCGCCACTCCCGCCAATATGAGAAGGGTTATAACTTGCGCTGGTTTTGTGCCGCGCGAGCGCGACGGGCTTTATAAAACTATCAAAACTTTTGAAAAAAATGGCTCTTAAATTTGCAATCACACCGTGCCCAAACGACACGTTTTCGTACCACGCGCTGATAACAAAGGCGTTGGATTCAGATTTTGAATTCGTGTTCGACGACATCGAAGGCTTGAATCTATCGGCGGAAAAGGGAGAATATCCCGTTACGAAAATGTCGTTTGCAGCGTTTATGCGCAACTGGGACAAATACGAACTTCTAGACGCGGGGGCGGCTTTGGGTGTCGGCACGGGCCCGGTGCTTGTAACCGCAAACGGCAGGGATTTCGACGCTTCCAAGCCGGTTGCCGTACCGGGACTAAACACTACAGGCGCGCTTTTGCTGAAGTTTTTTCTCCGCAAAGACGCGGATATGCGTCCCGTCTATTTCCGCGACATCATCGAAAAAATACGAACGGGAGAGTTTGATTCCGGCGTGCTGATACATGAAGGCAGGTTTGTTTGCGCTGATATGGGAATGCGCATCGTAGCGGATTTGGGCGCGTATTGGACCGAAAAAACCGGTTTGCCAGTGCCGCTTGGCTGCATTTGTGTGCGCCGCGATTTTTCCGCGCGCAAGGCGGAGATAGAGTCTCTTATCCGCTCCAGCATAGACGCCGCATTTGCTTGCCCCGAAGCCACGTACGACTTTGTTCGCGAATACGCGCAGTATTTGGACGACGATGTTTTGAAAAAACATATCTATGCGTTTGTCAACGGGTATTCAAAGGACATATCTCAAATCCGCGAAAAACTTTTGGAGAACATGGCCCTATGTTGATACTTGTTGCATCACAAAAAGAGGCTGTTGCTGTCGAGCGTGCCGAGTTCGGTTACCGCCGGATTTATTCCGAACCTTTTGAGGTTTGGAAAAACGACACTCGCACTCTTATAATAACGGGAATAGGCCTTGTAAACGCATCTCTTGCATTTTCATGGGCGGTTGGCAATTTGGATTTCGACAGCGCTTTAAATATCGGAGCCGCCGGCGCGACTTCGGCTCTCGAAAATTCCAAAGACCTTTGCGGAAAGTTCTTCAAGATATCCAAAGTAAAATGTTTGGAACCCTATAACTTCGGCCAATTTGAACTGGCGGAAGAAGGCGCAACTTTGGTTACTTCAAGCCGTCCCGTATCTACGCAAAAACAGCGCGAGTACGCGGGAGAATTCGGGCAGCTTGTAGATATGGAGGGATATGCCATCGCCAGAGCCGCAGAGCTTTTCGGCAAGAAACTGGAGATTGTTAAAATGCTTACCGATTTTTCCGAGAATTGCGACATCTCCGAAAATATAACTTTATTGCGCGACCGCCTTGCCGATTGCGAAGGAATATGGGCTTAAAACCGTTTATGAAAAAATTAAAAAACAGGAGGGTGAAGTTGGCGGTTTTCGGCGCGGCTGCGGTTTTGCTCGTATGCCTTTGGAGCTTGTGGATATGGCACAAGGATATCGAGGTGCTTCTCGCTGAAATGAGCGTATATTTCCGCGACAGCGTGCACTTTTTGGACGGCGTTCCGCTAATTTGCTACAGCCTTGTCATATTTGTTCTTCCGATATTTTTTCTTCCCATTACCCCTGTTTTCATTTTGGCGTCGGCGCGTCCGGAACCGTATGCGGCTATTCTCGCGTATTGTTGGCTTGGAGTTACGTTAAATATTGTCGCTTCATATTTCATATCGCGCAAATTCGGCATATTTTTGCGCCGTAAACTTTCCGAACGCGGCATAAATATTCCCGAAATTCCGTCCTACGAGCAGTATGAGCTAACTTTTTTGATGAGAATGATACCCGGCAATCCGCTGGCGGTTCAAAACTATGTGCTAGGGGCTGCAAACATACCGTTCAATAAATACGTTTTGGTGTCTTTGCCAATTCAATATGTCCAAATAGCCGCGTATGTTTATTTTGGAGAAGGAGTCTTTGAGGGGGGGCTTTCTAAATTGATGCTTGGAACGAGTATTTTGCTTGTAATTGCGGTGATAGCTAGGATGCTTGACAAACGCTACGGATACAAGCTTCGCGGCGGGAACAAGGATGGAGTTTCTAAAACAAAGTGACGAAATTTTAAGCGTCGGGGAATTTTCCAGGCGCTTTAAAATGCTTGTGAAAACCTGCGTGCCAGAGCTATGGTTGCGGGGTGAAATTTCCAATTTAAAAACCTATTCCAGCGGGCACACGTATTTTACTCTCAAAGACGAAGAAGGGGCTATATCGGCCGTTTTGTTCAAGGGATATTCCAAGGCGGTTTCTTTCCCGTTGCGCGAAGGAATGAAGGTCCTTCTCTATGGGGAAATTGCCGTCTACGAAGTTCGCGGCTCATACCAAATGGTGGTAAAGGCCGCTTTGCCTGACGGCACGGGAGATCTTGCCCGCAGGTTTGAGGAGCTAAAAAAGAAACTTTCCGGCGAGGGGCTTTTTGATGCGTCGCGCAAAAAACAGATTCCGCGCCTTCCAAAAAAAATAGCCGTCGTAACGTCTCCGACCGGTGCGGCGATTAGGGATTTTTGCAGAATCTTAAAGCGCAGGGGATGGCGTGGCGCGGTTTATATTCTGCCGTCGAGAGTTCAAGGCGCAGGTTCGGCGGCGGAGATTGCCGAACGTGTAAAGGCGGCTCAAAACTATGTTTTTTGCGACGGTTCAAGGTTCGACCTTTTGGTCGTGATGCGCGGCGGCGGAAGCTTGGAGGACTTGTGGAGCTTTAACGAGGAAATCGTGGCGCGCGCGGTCGCCGATTGCAGCTTGCCTACGATATCCGCCGTGGGGCACGAGATAGATTTTACTCTTTCGGATTTTGCCGCGGATTTGCGCGCTGAAACTCCAAGCGCGGCGGCGGAATACGTGTCGAGTTCATATTTGGAAATCCTCGGCAATGTGGAGAATCTTGCTGAGTCAATCAACAGGGCGGCGGCATATCGTTTGCAGTATTTTTTTGATATTCTCGAAGGTGCCTGCGAAAGATTGCGCTTAAATTCTCCGCGAGCAAAAGTAAACGCGCTTATGGTGCGCGTCGACGATTTGTCTCATAGGGCGGCGTCGGCTTTCAAGGGAAGAATTTTCGACTTGAAAACCAGAAAACACGCTTTTGAAATGCGCCTTGAAAAAGTTTCGCTTGCGCGCCGCATTGAGGCTATGCGCCAGCATCTTGAGGCTTGCTCAAGGCAGCTTGAAATCCTTGGAATCGAAAGTACGCTCCGCAGGGGATTTGCGCTTGTGTCGGATTCTTGCGGAAAGTCGATAACATCGTCGTCGACTGCGGCTGGGGCTGATGTTATAAAGGTAAGATTTTCCGACGGCGAAATTTCCGCCACTCCCAATGGGCAAAAATCCTAGTCTCTGCTATAAAATTTATATAGTTTCCTTAGGAATAATTGGGGTATGAATTTTTCTTTGCCGCGCAGTTCAAAAAATGTTCTTGCGGTTTTGCCAAACAGACTGGCGTCGCAAGAATTGCCGCCTCCGAATTATTTTAAGCGGGCTGCGCTATATATTGCCATTATTAGGCGCAGGTGCTGGGTGGTTTCGCCCACGCAGGGTAAAATATACAAGCCGTTTTTCCCGAAATAAAAGTATTCGCGCGCGTTGAAAAACAATCAACTTCCGCCTGCGCAAGTCTGCTTTTTTTCAAAACTATATAGAAGTTTTTTTATGCGCGAATACAGAAGTAGCAGTTATTCGAATTTATACAATTCAGCCTCTTTTATTGACGTGGAAAAAAGCGGTTTTCCTTTTGAGTCAATAAAGGTAAATGATATTGCGCGTTCGTTTTCAGTACCGTCTATTTTTACTTGGAGGAACGCTCTTTTAGTGATTCCGCTGCCAGGCATCCTAAAGTAATTTAGCTCTTCTATTTCCGCAGCAGGGCGGTTTGTTAGAGGAGCGGTAGTGGCGTCGACAATAGGATAGGCGCCGGCGCGCACAAGTCTTGTAATTTCGCCGTACCCTTTATTTGCGGATAAAAATACAATTCCGCCGATTTTCTTCGCCAGCAGGAAGTCCATAATTTCTTTGCGCTCGTCTGCGGCAAATGTGAAGTTTGATTTGGACTTGACCGGATTGGCAAACGGCGAATTTATTACGACTATTTTAAATTTTGCCTGCGAGTTTTCCAAGGCGTCTTTAAGCCATCTTGTTTGTGCCGCTCCGAGCATATAGGGTTTATCTTGTTTGTAGTCCAAGTTGGAACGCGCAGAGCAGTCGTCCAAAACAAAGAATTGGGCGTCTGAATATTCAAACGTGTACGCTTGGACTCCTTCAACTGAAGGTTCGGGATTTGCCCAGAACGACTTGAAAGCGTCTACTGCTGCGGATTTGCTTGCAGAGGCAGAGTCGGGGTTGTTTTTGCCGAAGTTTGAAGCCGACATAACCGCATAATTGGCTTGCGACTCTAGTGCGGCGTTTATTTTTTCAAAGTTGCGCGCGGAACGGTAGCGCGAAAATATTCCGCTGCGGGAACCGACATCGGCGTTGCGCAAAACATTGAGTCCGTCGGCCCAAATTGCGAAATCAGGCTTTGCGTTTTTCAGGGCTTCGTAAATTTCGTATTCTGCTCCGGGAGTTCTAAACGGAGGGTCAAAGTTTTTGTCGTTTACGTAGTTTGCCCCCAGAACTGCAAAGGTAAAGTCTGGCGGGGGTGTTCTATCTTTGTAGTCAGGTTTTGTTTTAAAAGAGCCAGAGAAAAGTTTTTGCCCTTTTGCGTCTTCCACAACATATGTATATTGCGTATTGGGGGAAAGTCCTTCAAAAACGCATTCCGTTGTATTTCCGTTTAGCGGCGATGGAGTGCGCACGGAATAGGCGGTTTTCTTGGATTCTGGTTTGCCTTCCGGATGGCACCAAGCGCGCAAGTCGCCCGCCTGCGGTTGAGTTTCTAACGAGTCCGGAAGGCAGACATTGATTTTTGCCTCGCGCATATCTACGGCGCCTACCGAACTGCTTGCCGCATGCGAAATTTGAAGCGAGAAAAGTAATATTAACAACGGGAGTATGTGCTTTTTCATAAATTCTATTTCTTTTCGATTGCGGAGCGCTCTGCAAGATTCAGGCACAATTGCCGCAAATCAAAGATTATGTAGTTTATGCGCCGCATGCGCTCGCGGCCTTGTTCGGAGTCGGGCATAGGAATTTGTGCGACTTTGGCAATGAAATCGTTGAGCATAAGCGAAGTCATTTTGTAGTTGCATCTGGCAAGCAAATCTTCGCTCAAATCCGTGGAGTTTACCGCCAGCGATATGAACATTGAAATCTGGGTGATTACTTTGGACATTTCCCATACGTGCATGGGCGCTATTTGCGTTTCCTCTATTACTCTGCCCAAATGCTCCTGCAGGCACTTTAACAAGCCCCGCGTTATTATGTAAAGGGGATGGTTTAGGAGCGTCCAAGGTTCGTCGGAAAATTCGGAATCTTCGTCTTCGTCGGCGCAATCGTCTTCGCCGTCCGGGAACGCCCATCCAGCAATTTGTGCGATGTCTTCAAGGCTTGCTCCTTTGCTCCTGTTTAGAGAATAAAGAGAGGCGAATTTTACGATTTCAGCATTGGATTTTTTTAAATAGGCAAACCAATCCTTTTCCGACCATCCCAGCGGCATTTGTGGGTCGTAGAAATCGTCTGAAAAGAATTCGTTCATAAAGAAGAGTTATTTTTTACAAATGCGGCTGGATTTCAAGCATTTTTAGGAGGTGTCTGCGCGCCGGAATATTAAAGGTTAAAGGCGCCGGATTTTTTACGATATTAAAAAAATATGAAAATTTTAGAGCGGCAATGATAAGGTCTTTTGTGATTGTAGGGTTGGTCCCCTCTTTTCTGGCCCTGCTCGAATTCAATTTCGCCAATCCGGATGAAATAGCGTTCTATCTGGGGTTGGGGCTTTTTTTTGCCGGCGCCACTCTTTTGGTGGCGGCTTTGCGCACGTTTGTAAAGGAATGCGAGGCCGGAACGGATTCATCGGGAGAGCCGCGCAAATTAATAGTGTCTGGAGTGTATGCTTATGTAAGAAATCCGGTGGAAATTGCGATTGTGGCAATGTTGCTGGGAGAAACAATTTTCTTTAAAAGCGCATGGATTTTATTGTGGGTTAGTATATATTTTTCCCTAAAAAACGCGTACTTAGCAGTTTTCGAAGAACCTCGCATGGCGAAACGTTTCGGGGGAATGTATTTCGATTACTCTCGCAATGTAGGCAGATGGATTCCGCGAAAGCGGCCCTGGGTACCGGATTTCGATTGACGGGAATTTTGGGCGGGGCTATTGGCGCGCAAACCTTTTTTAGGGGTAAAACGGAAATATCATAGGTATGATTGCCACGCATACCGCCATTACAATTAGGGAAAAAGGCAATCCTATCCGCATAAAATCCCCAAAGCCATAACGCCCGGGCTCCCACACCATAAGGCTTACGGAAGTCGAAAGCGGCGACATAAACGCGGTCGAAGCTCCCATTGCGACCGCCATAGCAAACGGGGTTGGCGATACTCCTAAAACAGCCGCCGTGCTTATTGCCAAGGGGCCTATAAGGATTGTCGTAACTATGTTGGACATAAAAAGGCCTACAAACATAGTGAGAGCAAAAATCCCTGCCAGCACCAAATGCGGGCCGCCGCCTCCGCATATATTAAATAGCGCATCAACTGCAAGCTTTGCCGCGCCACTCTTTTCGAGCGCAGTTGCAAAGGGCATCATGCAAGCTATTAAAATTACGGTTTGAAGCCTGATTGACTTATATGCGGATTCTAAACTAAGGCATTTAAACGCCACCATCATAATGCAGGCGATTAGCGCCGCCAACGCATGCGGGACTATGTTAAATACCATAAGCACTATCATCACTCCCATGCTAAGAAGCGCATATGGCGCCTTATCGGGGGCGCTTGCCATATCCGAAAGTTCCGCTGGCACGCCGATTACGGCAAATCCGATATCTCCGGAAAACAGCCTTTTTATAAGATTCTGGGGACCGACGACCAATACCAGGTCGCCAGCCTTCAATTTTACGCTGGAAATATCTCCGTTAATGGATTTTCCGTTTCTGCGCAGCCCGATTGCGTTCAGCCCAAATTCGTTTCTAAGCCTTATTTCTGAAAGCGTTCTGCCTGTATATTCCGATTCCGGCAAGACGGAAATTTCAGCCATCCCCATTTGCATTGATTTATCCAATAGATTTTTCCCATGAAGGCTGTCTGTTTCTACTTTTAAGTCGGAACATATCGATGGTATGCGTTCGCGCCTTGTTGATATATCTGCGTACAGTATGTCGCCTTCCGTTATGCTTGTATCCGGAGACGGATTTAACAATACGCTCCGTTTGCCGTTTTTGCGCTCTATGCAAATGACGTTTAAAGAGTGGCTTGTGCGCAAATTAGATTCCTTTAGCGTCATTCCTATTAAAGGCGATTTTGCGCTTACGCGCAGGATGCAACCGCGTTCCTTAAGCTGGTAGTCTCGTATGTAGTCGGCAAGATTCTTTCTGGCTTTGGCGGAGGTTTCAGGCTCTTTTGAGTTGCCTAAAAATCTATACACATAAAGCATGTATGCGATTCCCATTGCCAATACGAGCAGTCCGAGCGGTGTTATCGAAAAAAATCCGAAAGGCTTGCTTCCGGCATTTTCGAGCAATGCGCTCATAATCATATTTGGGGTTGTCGCCACAAGCGTCATCATTCCGCTTATGATTCCTGCAAACGCGACGGGCATTAAAAGCTTTGACGGGGATACCTTTAGTCTGTGGCAAAGATTTAAGGTAATCGGCAAAAATATTGCCATTATAGCTGACGTGCTCATGATGCTTCCAAGCAGCGCCACCGAAATCATTAGCCACACCATTGCCCCAGGGACGCTGTTGCCGGACTTCCCGTAAATCCATTCTCCGACGCGGCACGATATTCCCGTTCTGTAGAAGCCTTCGCTTATGACAAACATAAGCGCAATCATCATAATGACCGGTTCTGAAAAGCCTTCCAAAGCTTCGTGAAATGTCAGCACCCCTGAAAGCGAAATTGCCGCAAGCGCCATTATCGCCACGAAATCCGGCCTTACTTTTCTGCTTGCGAAAAGAATTATGCAGATTAAAAGAAGCGCGAGAGTCAAAATGAGGTTGTTTTCTGGCATATCGGAATTTTTGCGGGCTTGGCTATTGCGCGCGCTTTGCCGCGGCAAGGTGTTTTATAGACAAAACCGAAATCGCTTTAAGGCGAGCTTTTTTTTGTGAAAATGCTTTTTTTGTCGCTTAAACTTTATTGCGCGTTTGGAACTCGCATTACTGCGCGAAATAAGCGCAATAGTTTTAATTCTTGTGGACTAATTTTCAATCTTAAGCTAAAAGGGCAGTATGAAAATCTATATTAATGCAACGATAGTTATTTTGAGTCTTTTAGGCGCATGCGCGGCGTCATTTGGAGAATCCCGCCATTCAGATTCTCCAATGTTTGACGGTTGCAAAGGAAAAGTCGTTGCGGGATATCAGGGCTGGTTTCGCTTTCCCGGCGACGGCTCCGGCGCCAACGGTTCTAATTGGGGGCATTGGGGAAGCCGGGGGCAAGAGTTCGGCGAGTCTCATTGCACTATCGACATATGGCCATATACGAAGGAATATCCAAAAGTGTATCCCACAAACTTTAAGAATCCTGACGGTTCTGCGGCTTGCGTTTTCAGTTCTTACGATGAAAGCACTGTTGACGTCCACTTTAAATGGATGAAAGAATACGGAATTGACGCTGCGTTTCTCCAGCGTTTCTATTCTTACACAAAAAACGCTGTTGCGCGTCCGCACACTGTGAAAGTTCTTGAGCACTGCCTCAAGGCGGCGAAAAAATACGGTGTGGGGATAATTCTTATGTACGATATTTCTGGGATGCCCAAAGGAGAAGTTGCCGACGGCCTCATTGCCGATTTTAAAATGGTTGTGGATTCTTTGAATCTTACCGGCGGCAAAAATACGCCATATCTTTTCCACAACGGCAAGCCTCTTGTCTGCATATGGGGAATAGGGTTTAACGACCGCCATTATTCTCCCGCCGACAGCGATATATTAAAGTTTTTCGATTTTCTGAAAAACGACAAGACTTACGGGGGATGCTCCATTATGGTCGGCGTTCCCACCTATTGGCGCACCCTCGACAGGGATTGCGTCCCAAATCCGGACTTTCACAAGTTTATAAAAGAGCAAGTCGATGTGCTTTCTCCATGGACTGTCGGGCGTCTTGAAATGCTTGGCGACGGCAAAATTTTAAGGGGCGGAATGGATTATGTTAATGAGACAAAAGCCGACAAGCAATGGTGCGATTCCAACAATATAACCTACATGCCCGTAGTATATCCGGGATTTTCCTGGTACAATAAAATGCACGAGCATATCAAATGCACAAAGTTCAACCACACTCCGCGCGCAAAAGGAAGGTTTTTTTGGAATGTCGCTTCCGGAGCCGCGGAGGCGGGCGCGGAGACTCTTTATATAGCAATGTTTGACGAGGTTGACGAATCGACCGCAATTTTTAAGCTTGAACCCAATCCGCCCCGCGCCGATGGCGTTCCGATGCTCGATACCGAAGGATTGCCTCCCGACCATTATCTATTTTTGGCGGGGAACTTTAAGAAACTCCTTAAAAGCGGAAAGCCAGCTCCTATGCCGACGCGCTAGGCGCGCGCGGATTGGGCTGCTAGTTATTTCTCCTTGATTTTAGATAAAATCATATGCGCGAGCTTTCAAGGGAGGTTTTTGTGTAATTGCCCTTGATTGCGCATTTGAGTAAAGGGTGTTTTTTTGCGCGTTTCCGAAAAAATCCTACAGGGCTGGGGGGCAGCGAAAATTTTTCATTTCAAAATTCTAAATGGCAGTACCCTTTGCGCGCCAATTTTTATTCTCCTATTTCCCGAAATTCTGAAATGCGAAGAACCATTGCCGCCTTGTCTCCGAGGGGTCTCGGTTGCCGCGAAAATTTGCCTTTAAACGAGAATTTTAAAGATGTCTACTTAAAGTCCGAAGGCATATTTTCAAGAGAACGCCTTAAAACTTCCGCCATTCTTTTATGTCCGTTTGCGTTTGGATGCAAGAGGTCGGTCTTGGGGTTTGCAAAAAATTTAGCGTGCGACGGAGTATTTGGAAACAGCCCGCAAAGCGAATTTAAATCTATCACCGGGACCGCCCATACATTGGCGGCTTCTTTTACGGCGTTTACGTAGCTGTCTATGTAAAGCCCAATCCTGTTGGGGAAAGTCTCGTCCGGTTGGACGTTTGTGTCGGAGAATTTTGCGTATCCTCTGTGAATCGGCGTCAATAGGATTATTTGCTGGTCTGGAAAATTTTCCTTTAGGTAGGCTAGGGCGATGTTGATTCTGCCTTTAAAAGTGGAGGAATCCATTGAGGCGGTTCTGCGCTTTCTGGTTTCCGAACCTCCTCCTGAGATTTCGGCTTGGGCATTTTGGTAGTTGTACCATTCTCCAAGGGGAACGCTTCCGTTGTAGTCGTTTGTCCCTGCAAAAACAATTATAGCGTCTATATCGCCGCCTAAATCGCCTTTTAGCTTTTTTGCCTGGGTTAAAATGTCTTTAAAAGTGTTGCCGTTTACAGCATAAACATAGGGAACTATTCCCATAGTTTCAGAGAGGTACTGCCAGTAGTTCTTTTTAGTGCCCACATGGATTTTGTCGGTTATTGAGTCTCCCAGAAACGCCACTTTTTTTGACTGCCAATGCGAGGCGTGCGCGCTTGCAGGCGGGGATTTGCAGTCTTCGGCAAAAAGCGCGGCGGCGTATGAAAAAGTTGAGAAAGCTATGGCGAGTATTGCAAATTTTAATATCTTCATAGGATGCGACCATTGGTTGAATTATTTTCTTATAGCCAGAACCGCAACTCCCGGTTCGGATGCGTCATTCCCCGACTTTGGCGGACATAGCGAGCGCAACACGTCCCCGCTGATTGTAATTTTACCGTTGCCGATTTTAACGCGGTTTGTTATATCTACGGCTTTATTTGCCGCCAAATCCTGCGCGAGAACTTTTGCGATATTCTTTGAGACTTTGAACGTAACGCTTTTAAAGTTTCCAAAAATACCCGCTATTGTGTCGGATATATCTGCGTCAACAAACACGTCTGCGGCGGGAGTTCGGAATCCATCCTTGGCTGAAACTCTTCCGAACGCTCCGACTGCAATGGCGCCATTGGGGTTTTTAGACGCGGCGACAAAAGGCTTTTCGCCGTCCGCCTTGACTTCCGGCAGAGGTAGCCCGCGCGAAATTGCAGCCGGCGCGCATTGCCAGACGGTTTTCCCGTCGGCTGTTGTGCACCATGTAGAGCCTTTGGGAAAGAACTGGGTGTCTTTTAGAATTTCGCCTGACACATTGATATCGGCAGCATTCAAGGCAAAGGCCGGCGCGATTCTATGCCAGCGCACAGCGCGCGCAACCTCGGCGCTGCCGTCCATAATTTTTCCGTTTTCTTTTGGAGGATAAAGCGGAGTTCTCATGACTCCGCAAGACAATCCAAGCGTTGCGCACATATATAGAGCGTCTTCTCCGTTCAGGATTGCGGATGAGTTTGAACGCTTTCCTTTCTCAAGATAATAGGCTATTCTGTCGAAAGTAGTTGCATTTTCCAGATGGCCGATTACATCGTAAGTTCTAATGCAATCTACAAGCGGTATGAGTTTTTCCAAGTCCGACAGAAAAGCCTTGTCGTTCCAGTCTTTCATTCTGCCGCCTCCCGTAGGTTCAGAGGTCTTAGCGTCGAGAACGAGCCCGTTTAAAGGGCTTGAGGGCATGCTGTGCTCTATTATCAAATCCGGATGGTATTTTTTGCCGATGTCAGTCAACATCTTGCGAAATTGAATATCGTCTAAATGCGCGCCCCAGTCCACTTTCCAGTATTTTATTCCAGCGTATTTGCACCAGAGCACGCGCTCTTTCCAATATTCGTATTGGCTTTCTGCGGGAACTTTGTCTGAATTCCATTTTTCTCCGACCTTTTGCGCGGCAATCCAAAGACCGGCTCCGCGCCATCCACGCTCTATTACAGCGTCGTTGAGCTTTTTTAGGCGTTCGCGCGGAGTGCCTGTGAAAGACGGAAACCTGTCTTCGTTTAAGACCAAAGAGCCAAAGCGCGCAATGTCGTCGGCATTTGACGATTTAAACGGCACGTCCCAACCGTCGTCGAAAAGCAGAAACATATCCGAGCGGACTTCGGGGTAATGTTCGGCAAAACCTCCCTGTCCGTTTTCTCCGAAAATTATGCGTTCGTTCATATTGTCGCGCGCGCCATAGGCCGCGCCGCCTTGGTCGCCGGCAAATTTTGCCTTTGTTTTCGCAATTTTTGCGGCTTCGGCCATTCTTGTTTGCGCGCGCCATGTGCACCAGACGTTTGGAGTGCCGGATGGGCTTTCAGGAACAAGGTTTGCGCCTTCGGAATAATCCGGGGATGTCGAGCATCCCCCGGATAGTAAGGCAAGTATCAATATCAATGGTAAAAAATTTGAAAGCTTCATATCTATTTCTGCTTTATTGGAATCTAAGCCGGCTGAAATAAAACGCAAGCCGATAAAAAAACGCGCCGGGTTGTGCGGCGCGTCCTTAAAGATATAAAAATCGCGTTTATTGCGACAATTTAATTTCGTCCCAGATTTTTATGTATTTTGCGTTGTCTTCGCCGAGGTCTCTTATGAGTTCGCCGCGTTTGTAAAGGTCGTCTGGTATAAACATTCCGGGATGGTTCTTGTTTTCTTCCGAAACGTATTGGCGCGCCTCCGGAATTGGTGAGCTATAACAGGTAAACTCCATGTTTTTTGCAGCGTTTTTCGGGTCGCACACAAAGTTTATAAAGGCGTAAGCCAAATCTTTATTCTTTGCGGTGGTTGGAATAACCCAATCGTCGCAGCTCATGGATATTCCCTCTTTGGGGCACATATAGGCAAGTGCAGGGGTCTCGTCTAGCACTTGGAACAGGTCTCCGCTGTATCCTTGGACTACTAGAAATTCTCCCGATTGTATTCCGACTTTGTAAACTTCGTTGTCGAACTTAGCCAAGTTTTTCTTCCATTTTATGACCTGCTGCTTGGCTGCCTCAAGGGAGGCGTCGTCTGTGGTGTTCATGCTTTTGCCTTGGAAAAATAATGCGGCTCCAATGGTTTCGCGCAAGTCGTTTAGAAGGGTCATTCTGCCTTTCAGGGCTTCGTTTCCGAATATATTCCACGAATTCTCTATTTCGCCCAGTTTTTCCTTGTTGTAGGCTACGCACGTGTATCCAATCATATACGGCACACTATATTTCATCTGTTTATCCAGAGCCAAATCGTTGAGGTAGCTTTTGGAGATATATTTTAAGTTTGGCAGCTTGGCGTGGTCTAGGTTGTCTATCATTTTTTGATCTGACATAATCTTTGCCATATATGTTGTGGGCAGAATTACATCATATCCGGACCCTCCGGCCTTTAACTTGGCGTACATCGATTCGTTGGAGTCAAAAATATCTATTACCACTTTGCAGTTGTGGGCTTTTTCAAAGTCTTGCACGAGTTCCGGGTCTATGTAGTCGGACCACATATACACGTTTAAAATCGGTTTTGACGGGCCGCAGCCCCAAAGCATTAATGCCGCAAGCGCAATTGCTGCGGTGGAGATAATTTTATAGATTTTCATTATTGAAGTCTTATTGGTTGTTAGAATTTTTTGCGTGTTAAAAATTGTCCTGCGATGGCAACGGTAAAAGTCAAAGCCATAAAGATGACTGAGAGCGCGTTTATTATTGCGGGCGGACCGTGTTTCATCATGCTGTACACTTTTACAGGGAGCGTCGTGCTGCCCGGACCTCCCACAAAAAACGTTACCACGAAATCGTCCATGGAAAGGGTAAAAGCCATCATTGCTCCCGCCGCTATTCCCGGCCCAAGCAGGGGAAGTATTATTTTTAGGAATATTCTCGCGTTGCCCGCCCCCAAATCTTCCGCTGCCTGGATTAAGTTGAAATCGAAGTCCTGGAGGCGTGCAAGCACTGTAAACGTTACAAAACTCACGCAGAATGTTATGTGCGCAAGAATTACTGTCGTTAGGCCCAAATCGACTTTCATGCTTACGAACATAAGCAGTAGGCTTATTCCCATAAGCACATCTGGAACTACCAGCGGGGCGTAAACTAGTCCGTAATGCAAAGTCTGCAGTTTGGAGCGTTTGTATTTGTTTAAAGTCCAAGCCGCGCACGCTCCTATTATTGTTGCAAACAATGTCGCTGCCAGACCTATGACAATCGTATTTGTGGCTGCGTTTATTACGCTGTAATCGTTAAAAAGCGCCTCGTACCATTTCAGTGAAAATCCGGTCCATTTCCCGCCGTATCTTGACGCGTTAAATGATTGCGACACGAGCATTACAATCGGCATGTACATAAACGCCAACACTAGCAACGTAACAAGAAGCGACGTATAGCGCGATTTCATTTTGTGGAGTCTCCCGCGGAACGCCTAAGGTTCGTTATTATCCTGAATACGCGCTTCTGCTTTAGAAAAGCAACCAGTACAGGCACAGTTATTATAAGCGAGAGCAGCGCAGCCAAAGCTGCCGCTTCAGGAAGGTTTCTGTTGGCGGAGGCTCTTATTGCTATTTTATTGCCCAACAATTCTCCGTCCGCTCCGCCAACCAAGTCTGGAATTGCGTACGAGCCCATGGCAGGAATGAAAACTACGAGAATTGCCGTTATGATTCCCCTCTTTATCCCTGGCAGGAATATGGAGCGGAACGCGTAAAATCGCGACGCACCCAAATCTCTTGCCGCCTCTATTAAAGAAAAATTGAATTTTTCCGCCGCCGCGTATATCGGAAGAATTGCAAAGGGCAGGCAGGTATATACAGTTACGATAATTACCGCGCCCATATTGTTGAGAAGAAAGAGGTCTTCGGGAATTAGTCCCAGCCATAGAAGTGTCCGGCGCAAAAATCCCTCCGGATGCAGCAGAACCCGCCACGCAAAAATTCGTATGAGAAAATTTGTCCACAGCGGAATTATGACAGCCAATAAATACCAATAACGGTATTTTGGATTTTGCTGGGCTATCCAGTATCCTACCGGAATTCCAAGCAGCAGGCATATTGCTGTAACAACGCAACTCACCCAGATTGTGCGCCAAAATACGGATACATAATCGGCTCTTAGAACGTTTGCTATTGTTTCGAGCGTCCAGCCCGAGTCTATTCCGCCAAACGGATCGGCTGTTCTAAAAGCTATTGCGAATACAAGAATTGTTGGAACTAAAAAGAAAATGCACAGCCATACGAACGAAGGTATCGTCAACAAATATTCGGCAACTGTCGAGCCGCCGCGAATGTGTTTTTCCGACTTTTGTTGGCTGTTCATTCTAACCTAATGTGGAGATTCTTCCGGCAGAGTTGTAACGTCGTCCCGATGCCACGCAACCCAGACTTTGTCGCCCCAAGTCGGCTGTTTATAGTCCAGGTAGCAGCGATTGTGCTGGGTTACTATATTTATGCGGTGGTCCTTTGCCTTTACCCAATAGCGGGTTTGCGCGCCTTGATATACTATGTCTATGACTTCGGCTTCAAAAGAGTTCAGGTCGGTTTCAGGCTTTTTGTCAAAAATTCTGAATTTTTCGGGGCGTATGCTTACAGTTACTTTTGCGCCGGCATTTAGCTTGTGCTCGTTGTAGGAAGGGAATTCGCCAAGACCGAACATGTCGACTTTGCAATATTCGCCATCCAGCAACTCTCCGACCTTGGCGTTAAAGAAGTTTGTGTCCCCTATAAACGAGGCTACAAATTTTGTGCGAGGATTTTCGTAAATTTCAGCGGGAGTTCCTATTTGCTCTATAACGCCGTTATTCATTACGGCGATTCGGTCGCTTAAACTCATCGCCTCGCTTTGGTCGTGGGTAACGTATATGAATGTTGTGCCGACTTCGTCGTGTATCCTGTCGAGTTCAAGAAGCATGTATTGGCGCAATTTTAAATCGAGAGCCGCTAGGGGTTCGTCGAGCAGCAGCAGCTTGGGCTGGTTTATTAGGGCTCTGGCTATTGCAACGCGCTGTTTTTGTCCGCCGCTTATCGTGTCGGGCTTGCTTGCCGCATGGGCTTCAAGGCGTATCATTTTAAGCATTTCATCGACCATTTCCGCCACTTTCTTTTCTTCCATTCCGGCGGTTCTGGGCCCGAAAGCTATGTTGTCGTAAACCGTCATATGCGGAAACAGCGCGTAATTTTGAAAGACGGTATTTATTTTGCGTTTATTGGGCGGCATGTCAGTTATGTCTTTGCCGTCCAAATGCACGGAGCCGGAATCCGGATCTTCAAATCCCCCCGCGATTCTTAAAATCGTGGTTTTGCCGCAACCGCTCGGGCCCAACAGGGAAAATACTTCGCCGCAGCGCACTCCGAAGTTCGCCCCTTTTACGACGCGATTCTCTCCGAAGGATTTTACTATGTTCTTAAGTTCAAAAAAATCCTGCATTTCCCTATAAAATAGAAGAGAAATAAAGAAAATACTTCCTAAAAAAAATTAAAAGCTTTTTTTTGTTTATGGCATAAAAAAAGAGAGGCCTTTTTAAGGCCTCCCTCATAAGATAAATCCGTATCCAATTGATTGTAACCGGCGATTTTGGCGCTCTGCAAATCCGCGCTACAGAGTTAAGATCTGAATTGTGAATTTTGGAGTTTTTGAGTTGTACGGATCGTATAGAAGCATCAAGCAACGTTTATTGTCGGGAATAGTTACGGCGTTGTCGTACACTTGGCGCCATTTATTCAGATTCTTGTCGAATTTTGCCAGTTTGACTTCCATTCCGTCTTTCTCGCGCTTTTTAGGCGTAAATATGGTAAAAGCTCCGGGTTTGAGTATCTTTGCATCGCCGCCTGCAACGACTCCCGCCGGATGTATTGTCATATTCATGATTGCCAACTTTTCTTTGGGGAGGCGCTGTGGAGACACGTTCATCGGATAAAACTTGGCGGTGCTGCCGGTTTTAAACATAAGAACGAATGATTCGCTCGCATTCGCAGGCAGGAGCATTCTTGAGTTTTCTTTATATACCGGTTTGCCATCCTTGTCCTTTGAACGGCTATAGAATATCATCAGGCGTGGCCCGTTATATTGTATTACCTTTGAACGCTCTCCGGCGGTTATGTTGAGGGATTTCCATTGATCGTTGGTTTTATACCACAACTCTGCATTTGCCGCTCCAGAAGTTATCTGGGAAACTCTGCCGGTTTCAAGGTCGGGGATTTTCATGGAATTTGAAAATCCCCACCTATATATGCTTAGTTTCATGTCAACCATGTCTTCTTGAGCATGGACAAGCGGTAAAAATATAAAGAGCGATGTTATTATTGAAATTAATTTTCTTATCATCGTATTGTCGAATTTATAGGGTTGTCGCCATTCGATAACCTTTGTCGCGGCAATTAGATTTCTTTCTCGTTAAGCCATTTGAATGACACAATCTTAAACCTGCGGCCAAGCGTCTTGTTAACGTCCGATGATACGAGTTCGTCTACAATCTCGTCGAGCGGAAGCTTGTTTTCGCCGATTGTTACATTTGCGCCGTTTTGAGATCCAATTTCAGCTTCGCGGCCGGATATGCGCCATGCTTCCTGGTCCTGCTCAGTTTGGTCGATATACTCGGGAACGCGTTGGACTACCATTTCACACCACGCCTTTCCTTCAACAATTCCTGAAATCGGATTTCTGACTTCTCCGTAAGCCCTGATCTTGAAAGTGTCAGAACGCACAGTCAAGAATGAGCCCAAGCGGGCAAGAATATCCTGTTGCATTAGGTAGCCGGGGGCTCCCATAATCTGTGGACCTACAGCTCCGCGCCAATTTTCCCAGACATCGCGCGGGTCTTTCAGAAGGTTCATTCTGTTGTCGTCTTCAAAAAGTTCAGTTATATTACGGCCGTTGTCTACGCTTATTATGTAATCCGGATCCGTATGGAACTGGCGGTTGATGGAAGTTCTGTCGATGGCGTCTTGCAGTACGCCTTTTTGCATATGGCGTATCTTGTATGTACCGCCGTTGTCCTTATATTCTTGGGCAAGATTCCTGCGGTCTTCGCCTTCTTTATAGAGGGGCAACAGATTATTTCCCAACGCGTCAGTATAGCGCTCTTCCGCCGATGGATTGCCTACGACGCGGTTTACAAAGTGGGACATTGAATAGAATGGACCGCGGTCTTTTATGTGTTCCACAATCGAGAGTGCCAGCTCCTCTATCTCATCCATGCTCAAAGCCCTGAAGCTCTTCATGTACGTGCCGTCTTCGTCTATGCTCGTACTTTCTGTAACCGGATTTGCTGCGGAGTAGGGCGCGGCGTAGCGATGGAACGACGCGCGGTCGTTTGTCGAACCGGTAGTGTCGTCGTAGCCTTCAACTTGATTTCCGTAGAATGTTGAGAGCACTACTTTCCATGCGTCTACACTTGTGGAGTTTACGTTGAACGGACCGTTGATCCAGAATCTCGCCGCATTTTCATAATACTGGTCTTCCGGGGAGTCGCGCAGAGAGGAGTGGTCCAACTTTATCATAGTGGAATCTTTTATGGCTCTGGGCGAAGAATTGCAGTATTGTATGCGCGGATTCAAAGGCATTGCGATTTCCGAATCCACAGGGTTTTCATAATCGTCGTTGCGATAGGGCAGGGTGGAGAAGAAATACTCGTCCCAGAGCGCGTTGTTGAGGTGCCAGGACATGTCGTAAATGGTATTTTTGTCTTCGTTCCAACTTGGCTCTCTTTGGCCGTCTTTTTGTCCGCTATCATAGTTGCCGCCTCTTGTATAGAATATCTTGGAAGATCCGTCTATCCAAGTAACTTGGAAAGATCTGTCCGGAACTATACGCGAAGGACATAGCGAATTTCCTATCGGGAAACTTGCGTTCAGTGATTCAGGATATCCGACACCGTACGAGCGATAGAAAGGCGATCCTCTTCCGGTAGCTAATGATGGTGGATCGTTCCAAGTTGTCAATTCATACTTGCCTGATCCGAATGAAAGTTGCGCTCCGGCCAAGTTTGCCGGATTCGAAACAACTTCCGTTTCGCGCAAAACGTGGTATACGGGGGCGTTGTAGGCGTTGCCGTTTTCATCGTCGATACCGACTCTAACGTTTCCGCTGCGGTGGTTGATCTTATACGCAAGCTTGGAAATGCCGTCTCCGTTTGTTCCCCATACTTGGGTAAGCGCCTGGGCTGTCTTTTGGAGTCGCCCGAAACTGTTGGCGAAGTCTTTTAGCGTCCCGTTTGTCATGTCTTGGGCATTGTTGTCGGATTCAAAAGCTGTCGCCAAAACATTTCCGTTTACGAACATCTTCTTATTGAAGAATCCCTGCAAGCCGAGATTTGCTTTCGGATATGACTGGGCAAATACAATGCCGTACGGCACTTTGTTGTCCGTATCGCTTTCCGAGGCCAAGTCTTGTGCAAGCTGGTCCATGTAGGTGTTGCTATTTGCCTCGACAATTAGGGGGCGTTTTATGGCTCGCGGCGCGGCGTCTATTAAATCTCCTGTTTGAATCGTCGATTTTCTTCCGTATAACATCCAAGAGTTTGCCGAATGGCGGCGAGAGTTTATTCCGAGCCAGTTTAAGTAATAGCGCAATCTAAACTCAAATGTATTGCCGCTAGTTCCATTGCCTATCACAGCGTCTTCTCTAATCTTGCCATCTTCGTCGAATACATCATCTGCGAAGTTTTTGTATTCTTCCTGCGGATTCTTTCCGGCTGCGCCTTGGATTGTATTTCCGGAGTCTCCGTCCGCGGCAAGATAGCCTTCTTCTATGTCTTTGTAGTTTTTATAAAAAGGAACCGCTGCGAGGTACATTTGCTGTCCGCCTGTTGTCAGAGCCAATCCCGGAGAATGCCCGTTATACGGGGCGTTTGTGGATTCATTGATGCTCGTTGCGGTAATATTCATTGTAACGCTCGGATCCGGGAAGCTGTGCGCCCATTCTCCCATTGAGAATCTGTATCCGCGCATATACGCTATCATTGGAGCGTGCGCCGGCTTCATCGACCTAGTCGTTATATTTTCGCTGTTGGTTATTTCAGAGAATCTGAATCCTTCTCTATCCCACATCCACACATCGAGTTCAAGTTCCCAATATGTGGCTGATTCGCGGTGCTGTGCGAAATATTTCTCAATCCCGGTTTCTCCGGCTCTTACGCCGTCAACCCAACCCTGGCTCGACAAGTATTGCGGGAAATAAGTTACAAGGCCGTAACCGATTGGAGTCATATTCAAAGTGGAATAAAAAGCGGTATGTGCCATATTTTCCACATGGGGTATATTTACGCCTACAATATCCTCCATATCTATCATATAATTATTTATGTTTGTCGGGGGATACTGCATTTGCGGATCTATCAAATCGTTTCTGTATGTTCTAATCAAACCCAAATCAAACAGGGCGTAACGGAACTTTCTTTGGTTTTTCCCGGGAACTAATTTTGCGCCCCACCAAGGCCTGTAATTTGCGCCGTCGTATTTTGTTTGGTGCTCCGTTTCGGCGTGTGGAACATCAAGATAGAGGCAACCTATGCCGCCGGAATACGGCTTCATCAGAGCGCCTTTGTTCTCGTATGGAGAAGTGGAGCTGGTCTTATATTCGATAACTCCGTTGGGGCCGTTGTTGCCTTTTGCGTCAAGATGGTTGGATTTTAAGGTCGGGTCGCCAAGGTAGTTTATAATGTTTTCCATGACGAATAACTTGGCTTCGCCCGGTTCCAATCCGTTTTCGTCAACCGCAAGGAAATGCAAGTTGCCGCTCATGGTGTCTCTATTGTGTCCGGTCATGGCGGTTGAAGTCGGGTTGAAGGCGTCGATTTCGCGCTGGGGATAGAACAGGTAGCTGTCGCCGCCGGATTTTGACATACTCATTGTCGAACCGTGGGCTACGCTTATTAGCAAATTGTTGAGATACAGCGGTATCTTTGCCACACGCGCGGTCCAGCTTCTGCCCGCATCTGTTCTCATGCTTCCGGAATAACCAAATGCGTCTCTGAAACTTGGCACTAGATTGGATTCCGAAACTATGCTTCTTAACGTTCCGATTGAGTCTTCGGAAAGATTTATGAAACCGCCTTCCGTTTCAAAACGGGCGGGAGCGATAGAGCCGTATCCCAATGGATAGAATAATTTATAGTCGGAGGCATTTAAGCTGTTTTCTATGCTTGAACCCAAATTTTCCGCGTCGAGGGTTGGTCCGTAGAAAGCCGTTTTTCTGGACATCATTGGACCTATGGCGTTGGAACTTGGCGCTGTTATGGAAGAAATACCAAAGTCATAGTCAAGCGTTCCGTCCCAACGCCCGTATTGAGACAGCCTAAACGCATAAGCTTTAAGGGCGGACGTATTGTTTCTTGTATGAAGCTTAATAGCGTTTCCGGTATTTAGCGGATCGTCTCCATACCAAGGCATAAATTCTGTAAATAGGTCGCGGAGGCACTGGAATCTTCCGGCGCTTTCATATCCGATTGCAAATCTGAAAGAACCTATGAAATTCTTAAAGTAGCTGTAAACGCGAATCGCGTAATAAGTTTTCTCCTTGCCGCCTATTTTTACGTCGTAGGGATTCCATAGAACCATCATGGGGACTATGTTTAGCCTCAAACCATACAAATCCGCGTCATATCTAGTAAAACACGGCACGAAAAACACTTGGAAGCGTTTTACAACCGGTTTTAGCCCAATTCTGTCGTCGGTTTGCACTACTTGCGTCATACCTTCCTCATTGTCGGACGCGCGCATATTGTAGTACGAGCGCAATTGGTCCCACAAGGGGCCTCCGGTGTCTTTCCAAAGGAACCTGTCGTCGAACAGTTGGCTTAGGATGGCGATTGACGACGCCGATTGAAAACCGATTCCGCTCGAAAGGTCTTCGTGCCCGTACATCTGGGGCCCGAATATATGCCCCATGCCTTTCAGGCTTTTATCCGCACGGATTTTGCGGTCGTCTTTAAAATTGCTGGGAATAAGGGGATAGGCCGACGTTTTAAAGTCGTATCCGCCTATGCCGTACGGCCGCTCGAAATATTCGGGTTTTGTGGTTTTCCCTTTTTCTGTCGGATTTTCGTTTGAAAAATCTTTTTTTGTCAATCCGAGCGACAGGTCTTTTTTCAAGCCGCCGTCGCGGACGTTGACAAGCAGGCCTTTTGTCCCAAAGGTAACGTCATGGAAGAACAGTTTTGATAGTATCAGGTTTTCGGGTACGCTGGATCCTTTGAGGATATCTATTTGTTTTACGTCGTCCAGGTTTCTGATTCGGTTCATAGAACTCGAATCTTCGCTGTCGTCGAAGTCCAAGTCAAAGACGGAGCTTCCCGTTCCTCCGGTCGGGAGGGTAAGCCCATGTATTCCGGAGTAGAACGGCAGGCTT
Source organism: uncultured Opitutales bacterium (assembly GCA_944389215.1). Lineage (GTDB taxonomy): Bacteria > Verrucomicrobiota > Verrucomicrobiia > Opitutales > Intestinicryptomonadaceae > Merdousia. The sequence continues at coordinate 34,161 of CALXLN010000127.1, read as the reverse complement.
TGTTTGCGGTATCTGATGGATTCCGCATGCTCAAAGTATTGCTTCGACGCCACAGCGTTGAGCGACGCTTTTTGCCCTTCGTCGGACACCCACCAGGCTATGCGGGTTTCCTTGCCGGTGCTTCTCACTTCGCCGGTCAGCGGATCGGGGTCTTTGTCAAGGGTTACTATCGGAGCCAAAACGTCCGTGCTTGGCGACGCCGATCCGTAAGAGTCTGTGGACGATCCGGAGCTGACTGCGCGCACATATTTGCCCGCTTCGAGAGATTCGGTGGGCTTATACTTGACGCTTGTGCCTTCCTTGTCGGATTCCCCTCTTATCCCGTTTCCGGAAACCAGCCATGTCAGAGCTTGTTTTACAGTATTTTGGACGTATTCGTTGCGCTCTTGGTTCTGTCCCTGCTTGCTGGGGGCCTTGCCCAAGGACGAATCCCATACCCCGACCCAGTAGCGGTTTTGCGAAAGCGCTATATCGTTAATTTGCGCGACATCTTCTCGAGTGAGAGATACCGGGGATACCCACCAGTCGTAAGATGCGTTGGTTTCAAGCGACGTTATTTCATCCGTTACCGCGTCGTCGAAAATCATAGCATTGGCGGAGATTCTCTGGTCCGGGCCCAGAGTGGATTGGATTTGCCCCATCGCCTGATAAGCCGCGTATTTAGCGGCCTGTTTGGCTTTAAAGTCGTTGAGTGATTGCCTGCTGAGGCGCATTTGCATTTGAACCATTGTCGCAAGCGATACGATCAATAGAACCATAAAGCCCATAAGCGCCAACGCCAGCACCAGCGCAAACGCCTTTCTTTTTTTGCCATTTTTTAGGGATGGGGTCTCTCTAAATTTATATGGGAGTTTCATATGATTAAACTGCTAACAGCAGCCTCCAAGCAACGCAAGCAAAATTAACGCCAACTTTTAAAATTTAGTTTAAATAAAAGGTTGAAAAAACAACCGTTGTTTGTCTTGTTCCCGTTCCCCGCAAGGAGGAAATATCCGCTTTTCTAAAAAAATCCGCCGATTGGCCGATTAGATATTTGGCTTGGCGCCGACTCTGTTGCGTTTTTAGTTGAGTGTTGTGTGTTTGTTGGGGTAGGGATTGTTTCCAATTCAGCGTTGAAATGTTTCGACAATCCCAAGTTGTAATATCGGAATTTGTCGGATTTTTATAAGCCGTATTCGGTTTTTTTACGCGGTATTGCGCGGCGTTGCAATCTGGTTTTTCAAGTGTCTGTCAGTTTTGGGAATACGCATAAAAAACTAGCCTCGCCTAAAAAATAACCTGCAAGTTTTCGTTGCGGCCCGTTTAATTTTTTGCAAATTGCGGCAAAGCGTCAGGGCAGGCGCGGCTTGCAATGATTTTATCGAGTGCACCCTTTGATTTTTTGCAAATTGCGGCAAAACGTCAGAGCCGCATGTAATCCAGGAATTCCTCTTGGACTATTAACGCTGAGAGCGCGTTGATTTCTTCCGAAATTTCCATCATCTGCGCGTAATCCGTTAGTGCCGGACGCGCGGAGTGTGCCGACGGGCCGTTCTTTATTACTGTTCCTATCGCGAAAATTGCGCAGGCGGCGACAGACAATCCCGCAACGACCGACAGCGCGTGCCGGAAAATCCTATATTGCCTTATGGAAACCAAGGTTTTGTCGGTGAAAGACGTTCCTAGAACCATGTCGCGCCGGGCCAACAGACTGTCTATCGTGGAGCTTCTGGCTATGCATTCGGCGTTTCGAGACGTGCTTTTTATGACGGACATTGTTTTTTCTGTAAAGTCCGCCGATGTTGAAAACGGGGATGATTTCAATAAAGCGTCTATGATGCGGTCAGTTGAATTTTTCATGGTTGCTGCTTTTTTTGGGGTGGGGGAATTATGATTTTACCAATTCTAAAGCTTCGCGCAAAGTTTGCCTTGCGCGGTGTAGCCACGTTTTTACGGCAGCTACTTTGGCGTTCATTATACTTGCGATTTCTTCGTATGAAAGTTCTTGCTGCTTTAAAAGCAGAATGGCGGTTCTTTGGTTTTCCGGCATGGATTCGAGCGTTTTGTAGAATATTTCCTCCAGTTCCGACATTTCCAAATCAGAACGCCCGTTTACAGGGCAATCCATTTCCGACGGATCTGTAGCGTCAGAAGGCCTGCGCGCGTTTTTTCGGTGCTCGTTTATCAGTACGCGCCGGGCGATAAAAAACAGGTAAGTTGAAAATTTAGCCCTTGGAGTGTACGAGTTTCTGGCCTTATAAAGATTAACGAATGTTTGCTGGCAAAGGTCTTCGGCGGAGTGGCGGTTCGCGGTGGAGCGGTAGAAATAATTCGCCAATGGATTTTTCCATTTTTCTATAATCATTCTCAGTGCGTGCTCGGACCCTTCCGCAACTTGCAGCATCAAAACGGCATCCTCATCCGAGCGGTCTGAGGAAAAGGTTTCGTCTGCGGAATTGGGTGGGTTTTCGATTTTTTCTGCCATTTGCATTTTTTTATCGACGTAAAATTTAAAAATTGTCGGACAATTGTCAAATCTGATAAACCCGCCGCACTTCGCATAGTTTCACAGGCTCGAAAAAAAAATGAAAAAAAAGCTGGATTGCCGCAAAAAAAGTCTTAACTTGCTTCGTTTTAAATTTACAAATAAGCAACAGAAAGAAATAAAAATGAGCGGACTAGTACAATGGTCTTCGTGCGCAAAGCGCAAACCTTTGAAGAAAAAACCCGGCGCAAAGCCCAATCCACGCAGGCAGAGGCTTTTGGCGGCCCGCAAGCGCAAAATACACGCGAGCGCTGTAAAAGCTTCCAGAAAGCTCCGCGAAGTTGCGGTCGAGAAGTAATGGAGCGACGGATTGCGGCGTTCTGAAAGCGTTGCAGAGTCTATTTTATGCCCGCCGGCGTACGGCGCGTTAAAAAAAACTTGCAATGCGGTAAATTTCCGCTATCGTCATACACTTTATTTTTTTGAAGCATAAGGGATTTTATTATGGCAAGAGTATGTTCAGTAACAGGCAAACGTCCGGTAAGCGGTCGTACCATCATTCATAAAGGGCAAAGCAAAAAGAGCGGCGGAATCGGGCTTCAGCTCGTAAAGCAAGTTAAGCGCACTTTCAAGCCTAACGTTCAGCGCGTTCGCGTTCGCACGGCTACAGGCGCCGTCAAGCGCGTATGGGTTTCGGCTAAAGCCCTCAAGGCTGGTTTGGTTGAAAAGGCTTAGCAGAAGGCAGCCGGGGTGTTGTTTATGCTTCGGCAAGTCTTATTGTATCTTATGGTCGGCATAGCGGTAAATGCGCGCCGGCCTTTTTTTATGCTGTTTTGTGCAGAAGGAGAAAATTGCATTGGCAAAGGTTGTTTCGGTTAAGAGCGCAGAATTTGGAAACTTTTATTTTATTTAGCTGTCAAAACAAGCGGCAATCAGTTTTAATTGGTCGCGAGTTGCGGGGATAATTTGTATTTCGGCTACATTTATTAATGCAAAATTATTTATGCGAATGGGATTTTCAGTGTGAAAATCGAAAAGATTGGCTTGTATTACAATAGAAAAGATGTTGTTGCAGTTAAATCTATAATCGAGCTACCAGGAAATTTTTTAGCCGATATAGACAGTGCTTTTAATCTAAAACATTATATAGGAAAACAAATGGAAATCTTCGTGGGCAATTTGCCCTTTAATATTACTGAGCGGGAAATTATCGATACTTTCGCAAAACATGGCGAGGTATCTGCTGTCAAGATGCTCAAGGATAAGCAAACCGGCAGATTTCGCGGCATAGCGTTTGTTACAATGCCCGACGATTCACAGGCTAATGCGGCGATAGAGGCCTTGAATAATGTGGAATTGGGAGGGCGTCCGATGAGGGTCGACAGAAGCCGCGAACGCGTGAGGCGCTTTAACGGTTTCGGCGGAGGATTCCGCGGCAGCCGGCGTGGCGGAGGAAATTTCGGCAGTGCCCGTTCCAGGCCCCGCAAGGAATTTGGAGGCGACGGACGAGGTGGAAGCGATTCCGAAAGCGGCGGCATTGAAGATGCAGACATTGAAAACGGCGGGCGCCGGGGGGATTTTCGCCAAAAGCGCGGAGAATTTCGCCGCGGGCGTTTCGGGGATTTTCGCAAGAATCGCGGTGGCGGATTCCGCGGAAAAAATTTTGACCGCGACGATGAAGACTATGGCGAAGATTTTGAAGAAAAGTAACGTATGATGCAAAGGCGCGCTAATGGGCGCGCTTTTTCTTTTGCCGCAATTATGTTTATCTCAGTTATCTAAAAAAGCGGTATTTTATTGCCCGCGGGGTTCGCATTCGGCTAAGAAGCTTTTTTTAATTGTTATGGGGCATAGGTTCTGCGTAATCCGTGAAAATTGTTTTCTGGCTGATTAATCCGGATGCAAAGCAAAGGTGGTTGTTCTGTTTTAAGCATATTATAAACAGCCTGACAAAATGTGCCGGCATATTGGAAGGAGAAGTTTTTTCTTTCGTAAAAATACTGCAAAAAATGCTTGCGTGCCAAAGATAAAACAGTAGCTTTTAAATCTTTATTTTAGATTTAACCCAAAGCGGCGGTTCGTTTTGGGGGAGACTAATACAATAACAATCAACCCGTTCCCGCGAGGGAACGATCCAAGGAAAACAATGAACAACGTAATGGAAGAATTGCTGGCCAACAGCAGTTTCGCCGAATTAAAACAAGGCTCTATAGTAAAGGGCAAAATTATCGAAATCCGCCAGAATGAGGTCGTGGTAGACATAGGCGGAAAGAGCGAAGGAGTCGTACCGGTAAGCGAATTTATCGACATAAACGACATCCAAGTGGGGCAGGAGATAGAAGTCCTTCTTGAAAAGCTCGAAGACCGCGAAGGCAATCCCGTAATTTCATACGATAAAGCCCAGCAGAAGAAGAACTGGGAAGAAATACTTGCAAACTGCAAGGAAGGCGCAATTTTGGCAGGCCGCGTAAAGAGCAAAGTCAAGGGCGGTCTCATAGTGAGCATCGGCGTGGATTCATTCCTGCCTGCGTCGCAAATCGACGTTCAGCCGCCTAAGAATCTCGACCAGTATGTTGGCCAGACCTACGATTTCAAGGTTGTAAAAATCAATGTTGAACGCAAAAATATAGTGGTTTCGCGCCGCGAACTTATCGAGGAACAGCGTGCCGAAAAACGCCGCAAGCTTCTCTCCGAAGTCAAGCCCGGAGATATTCGCAAGGGCATCGTGAAGAATATCACCGACTACGGCGCGTTCATCGATCTCGACGGTTTGGACGGTTTGTTGCACATAACCGACATGAGCTGGGGCAGAATTTCCCATCCGAGCGAAATGGTAAAAGTCGGCGAGGAAATTTCGGTTATGATAATTGAAGTCGATACCGAGCGCGAGCGCGTGTCTTTGGGCCTCAAGCAGACTACTTCCAATCCTTGGGAGAATATCGAGCGCAAGTATCCGGTTGGCGCGCACGTCCGCGGCAAGGTTGTCAACTTGGTCAATTACGGCGCGTTCATCGAGCTTGAGGAAGGCGTTGAAGGTTTGGTCCACATTACTGAATTTTCTTGGACAAAGCGCATCACAAAGCCGTCCGAAGTTCTCAAGGTCGGCGACGAAGTCGAGGCTGTTGTTCTCAATATCGCCAAGGAAGAGCAGAAGATTTCTCTCGGATTGCGCCAGCTTGAAGAAAATCCGTGGGAGATGGCCGTCCACAACTATCCTGTTGGCGCGCACGTCCGCGGCAAGGTTCGCAATTTGACGACATACGGCGCGTTTGTAGAGCTCGAAGAGGGTATCGACGGAATGGTCCACGTATCCGATATGAGCTGGACTCGCAAGATAAACCATCCGAGCGAAATGCTTAAGAAGGGAGACGAAGTCGACGCGATAGTTCTGCTTGTCGATCCTGAAAACCAGCGCATATCTTTGGGCCTCAAACAGCTTACGGTCGATCCTTGGGAAGAGATAGATTCTCTGTTCAAGATTGGCGATTTGGTAACTGGCAAAGTCAGCAAAATTACAAATTACGGCGCGTTTATCGAATTGCAGAATGACATCGACGGATTGGTCCACATCAGCCAGATCAGCGAAGACCACGTTGAGAAAATCAAGGACCACCTCAAGGTTGGCGACGAAGTCAAAGCCCGCGTCGTTAAAATCGACCGCGACGAACGCCGCATAGGTCTTTCGATTAAGGCGGCCCAGTACGACGCCGACAAGCTTGCCGAAGAAGTTGCGGCTTTCGAAAAAATCCGCAAGGACCAAGACCTCACTTCTTTGGGAGACCTTCTCGACGAAGCCACGAAGGACTAAGAAAGAAAGCATTATTTTATCGAAGGCGCGCGTTGAAAAACGCGCGTCTTTTTTTTGTTCCGCCGAAAAATTCTTCTTGCTTGGATTCCCGCGGCGGCATCGGTTTTGCGCAAAAAAACCGCGTCTTTATTTTCAAAAAAAAATGGCGGTTAATTTTTGGCGAATTATTATTTTGCAGCGAACAGGCGGGATTAGGGGTATTCTTTTCCTAAAAAGAGGTTTGAAATTTTGCGCTGCGCAGCGGGATTTTAGGCGGCGGAGTTTTGGGCGGATGTAAATTGCGGAGGATTTAATTCTGCGAACGTTTTGGCGGACATGCCGAGACGTCTGTACAAAACGCCCGAAACGGGGAGGGAGGAATTTTATAGAAAAAGAGTCGCGAATTGCAAAAAACAGGAGACTTTTGGAAGAAGCGGAAACTTTTAGCCCACAGGATTGCTTAGGCAAATCCAAACTCGCCAATCGAATGCCGGCATTCGAAAAAATTATATTTTTTTTGTAAAAATAGAGATTATTCCGATTTAAAAGTTGACTTGTTTGAGTGCGGCAATGAAATATAAAGTCGATTAAGAGGTATAAGCCTTGGGACAATCGCGCATAGGTGCCGGTTCCTTGCCAATCTCTCCCATTAAAGAAAGGATACAATAATATGAAAAAATACAAATGCGAAGTTTGCGGATATGTTTACGACCCTGAAGTCGGCGATCCAGACAACGGAGTTCCTGCGGGCACCAGCTTTGAAAATATTCCCGAAGATTGGGTTTGCCCACTTTGCGGCGTCGGCAAAGACCAGTTTGTAGAAAGCGAAGATTAATTTATTTTGTGCGCCGCAATCATAAGTTTTGTTGCGGCGTTTTTTTAGGAAAATTTCGTAAAGAATATGAAAGAGATTTCAAAAGGCGTTTATTATTTGGGGCTCCACGACTATGATCGCAAAATATTCGACCAGCTTGTTCCTTTGCCCCAGGGGACAACTTATAATTCGTATCTAGTGCGGGGTTCTGAAAAATGCGCGCTCGTGGATACAATGTATGTAAAGTTTTCTAGCGCGTACATAGATATGATAAAGGCGGCAAACGTATGTCCCGACTATATTGTTTGCAACCACGCCGAGCCGGACCATACCGGCGTATTGCCGCAACTGCTCTCATTATTTCCCAATGCCAAGATATTTTGCAGCCCAAAATGTTCGGAGAATTTGCAAAATATGCTGCATATACCAGCCGATAAAATCGAGGCTGTCAAAGACGGCGACGAGCTGAATTTGGGCGGAAAGACGTTGAAATTCATTCTGGCTCCGTGGGTGCATTGGCCCGACACTATGTTTACGCATTTGCTCGAGGACAACTATCTATTTACATGCGACTTTCTTGGAGCGCATTATACCAGAAACGAGCTTTGGGCAGATTGTTCGTCGGAGCTTGCGGAGTCGGCAAAACGCTACTATGCGGAAATAATGATGCCGTTTAGAAGTTTTTGCGCAAAATATTTGGCGCGCGTTCGGGAGATTGCTCCCAAAGTTGTGTTGCCCAGCCACGGGCCGGTATACGACAATCCGGAGTTTATTCTAAATCTTTACGATTCGTGGACATCTCCGTCCGTGGCGCGCAAGGTGGTTGTGCCTTATGTGTCTATGTATGATAACTCGCGCATTATGGTTGATTATCTTGCAGCAAAATTGCGCGATGCCGGGGTAAATGTTGTTGCGGCGGATTTAATGGAGGCTGACGAAGGCGAGTTGGCTATGGAGCTCGTTGACGCGGCGGGAATTGTTTTCGGAACTTCTATGGTTCTTACTGGACCCCATCCTAAGTCGGTCTACGCTGCGTATTTGGCAAACATCCTGCGGCCGAAGGCGAAATTTTACGCCATTGTAGGATCATACGGATGGGGAGGCAACTTATCCGCGCCCATAGACAATATGTTTACGCTTTTTAAACCTAAAAATTTGGGCGCGGCAATTGCCAAGGGCAAGCCTTCGGCATCGGACTTTGCGGCGCTGGATTCTTTGTGCTCGGCGATTTTGGCAGAGTTCTAGTTGTTAAAAGAAATCAAGCATTCCCGCGCGCAAAGAATTTTGCGCGCGAATTTTTTTAACTTGAAAAAGACCGGCAATCCCCCCGAATGCGCAATTTGCCGCGCGGCGCGCCAAGTGCGCAGGCGTTCTTGCGGCCTTTTGCTCTTTCATAAAAGGGAAAGCCGCGCGGATTCAAGTGCCCGCGCGGCTTTCTTTTTATCTTGTTTTTTTTGGGGGGGTAAAAACTTGATGCTTATTTTTCTACTGCAAATTCAATCGTTACCACGCACCTTACGTCCTTTTCGCGCGAAGACGTATCGTAAATTCCCCAGTCGCTAGTTTCGTTGGAAAGCGGGCGCGTAATTTGAAATATTCCCTGCGATGCGGATAAAATTTTTCCAAGTTTTGAATTTGTGCCTGAGGTAAGGCGCTCCGCGCGCATCCTGGCATTGGCGGCGGCCTTTTCTATCAGCGACAGTTTTAAGTCCTCAAGTTTTGTGTAATAGAATTCCGGTTGTGGCGAAAATATGGACACGCCTTGTTCTATGAGCTCGGGGGCTGTTTCGGCGATTTTCTTAACCGCGTCGACGTCGGTGTCGTAGTATGATATCGCGGCTCTTGCGCAATAATTTTCAACTTCGTTTGTGAGGTTGCCGTTGGACATCTTATATTTTGGCGTAACGGTAATGGCGGAAAATACCAATTTGTCCTTCTTTGCTCCGTTTTTTATAAGAAAATCTTTTGCAGTTTCCGCAGCTTTCTTTACTTTTACATAGGCTTCGGTTTCGGACTTCTCCGTGGCCGATATAGACGCGTCCCAAGTTGCGGCGTCTGATTGCACGCGTTCTACTGCGTATCCTTTTACGCTAATCCCTTTGGCGTTTCGCAGTACAATATTGGGCTTAACAAGAATGAGAGCGCATATTATAAGGCTTGCGCATATTAGAACTGCTGCGATTAATTTTTTCATATTTGCCTTAGAAGTAATTTTTGTTGTTTCGTTCAAAAAAATCCGAATTAATTTGCCGGAGGCGGCATTGGGATCTTTAAAAAAAGATTGATTTCAGCGTAAAACAAGTCACTATCTTGCGCATATTAAAAGAATTTAACAGACAGGCTAATAAAATGGAAATAACGCAGGAAAAAGTAAACGATGTGGCCATTGTGGAACTTAAAGGCAGACTCGATGTAACGACGGCTTCCGACCTTGAGCAAGTTTTTACAAAACTACTGGACGAAAATCAAAATAAAGTGTTGGTAGAATGCCGCGAGTTGGAGTATATCAGCAGCGCGGGCTTGCGCGTATTGCTTACGGCTGCCAAACAGTACAATAAAGTGTCGGGGCAGATTATGTTGGCTGGGCTTAGCCAGAATGTGAAACAGGTCTTTGAAATATCAGGCTTTACAAGCATATTCCCAATCTACGCAACCCGCGACGAAGCTTTGAAGGCTTTTTAACGGAAATTTATTTCCAATAGACTTGTAGCCGGATTGCCCGGCGATAAAAAGCGCGGTTTCCCATAGGGTAAACCGCGCTTTTTTGTCAATTAAAGAAAGGGGCGGAATATCAAGTATACATAATTCTGCCGCATTGCTCGCAGAGCACTGGTTGGTCGGGGTCGGAAAATTTCGACGCAACTTCCGGGGAAACTTTTAAAAAGCATCCGCAACATTTTTCGCCGTCGTATTTTACTACAATGGGGAACTTTTTGCCGCTATTTCTTATTTTGCTGTAAGCGTGCAAAAAAATTTCGGGCAATTTTCCCTCAGCTTCTGCCACTTGTTCTTGGGCGTCCTCATATTCACTCTCAAGGCGCGCCAGCTGCTCTTTTATCTCCCAGATTCTGCCGTTTAGAATTGCGATATCGTGTTCGCATTCGGCCTTGTGTTCCTCTAAAGTCTCCCGCCCGACGTCTATGTCCATCATTGCCTGCAATTCAACACTCTCCATATCCGAAACTTTTGCGGACATTCGGTTGATTTCGTCGTTGAGGGCAAGGTAGTCGTCGTTCTTTTTTGTCTCGAGCATTTGCTTGCGATATTTGGCGATTTTTTCCTCGAGCTGTTTGCGCTCGGCGCGCATATTTGCGGCTTTTGCCTCCAAAGACTTAAATTCCGCTTTATGCTCCTCAAAGCGCTTTTCGGCGGATTCTATTTCTTTGGATATGTTTTGAATCTCTATCGGTGCGGAAGCAAGTTTAGCTTTTATGGCTGCAAGCTTCACGTCCTTGTCTTGTAGGGCAAGTAAAAGTGATATTGGCGAGTTCACATTTTTATTAGACAAATTTCTTCTAGCATTGGCAATTATATTTTTGATTTTTCTGCGCGTTTTGTTGAAAATGCAGAAAATTTATTATGAATATTTTAGCTGTCGATTACGGGCACAAGAGGGTTGGACTGGCTTACGCCGATTCCGAACTTGGAGTGGCCGTGCCCATCCCGGCCGCGGTGGAATCATCCTCCGAAGAACGGATTAAGCACATAGCCGCGGAAATCAAAAACCGCAGAATCGAAAAAATTGTAATCGGCTATCCGCTAAATATGGACGGGTCTGTCGGCGAAAAGGCGAAGGAAGTCGAAGCGTATATTTTTAAGCTGCGGGAGCTGTTCGGCTTGCCGGTCGAAAAGACCGACGAACGCTTGAGCTCATACCAGGCCGAACACGATTTCTATTCAATGGGCGGCAAAACGGGAAAGTCGGTTGCCGCCAGGCAAAAGTACCGCAGAAGCGGGGATATAGATTCCAGGGCTGCAGCTTTGTTTTTGCAGGAGTATCTTGATTGCGGCGGGAAGGCGACTTTATGAACGATTCCGACAAGCATGCTCTTGAAAACAATTTTGGCAAGGATCGCGGCGGTGGAATTTGCGGCGGAATGTCGCGTTTCAAATGCGTGTGCGCTTATGACGGAACCGATTTCTGCGGTTGGCAGTCGCAAGTTACAGGCAATTCCGTACAGGACTTTATTGAACGCAGGCTGGAGGCGATTTTCAAGCGCAAGATCCGCATACACGGCAGCGGTCGCACCGACGCCGGGGTCCATGCGGATGCGCAAGTCTTTCATTTCGACGCCCCGTGGCGCCATTCATCTGACGCTCTTTTGGCAGCATTGCGCAGCGGCTATCCGGATTCGTTGCAGATTTTGAAGGTGTCAAAAGTGCCGGAGAATTTTCACGCAAGGTATTCAGTAAAAGGGAAGCGGTACGTTTATAGGATTTACTTGGGGCGGGCAACCCCAAAAATTGCGCGGTACAGATGGTCTCTAGGGGAGATGGAGCTAGATTTGGAGGCTATGAATTCCGCTGCCAAAATCTTAATTGGCACGCACGATTTCACCGCCTTTAGCGCCAATCGCGGGGCGGAATACAAGGATAATCCTGTGAAGGACTTGCGAAAATTAGAGGTCGTCCGGCGCGGCAGGGAGATAAAAATATCGACCGAAGGGAGCGGTTATTTATACAAGATGGTGCGCATGATTGTGGGCGCACTTGTAGAAGTCGGCAGGGGAAGGCTTTCGGAAGCCGATGTCGCGCGGGCGCTTGATTTAAAAAAGCGCTCGAATTTATTCCAAGCAGCTCCCGCTAAGGGGCTTACTCTGGAAAAAGTTTTTTATTGATCGTTTTTCGGCAAGCGAAAAATGTTTTACGCGGTTTGGCTGTGATTTTTTCGGGGGCGCGTTGTTTTTTTTGCGGAGTTTTGTTGACTAACGCGGCGGAGATGCCATCCTTTACCTTTAATATTTTAATTGAGAGCTATTTTTTCATAGGCAGTTTATCAATAATTTATCAAGGGCTTTTTTATATGGCGCTTATCGTACAAAAATATGGCGGGACGTCTGTAGGCGACACCGACAGAATCATGAACGTCGCAAAAAGAATAAAATCTTTTGTCGAGGCAGGAAACAGCGTTGTCGTTGTAGTATCGGCCCGCAGCGGCGTTACAAACGACCTTATCGCCCGCGCTAAAACGCTTAATCCGGAGCCCGACGAACGCGAAATGGATATGCTGTTGGCTGTCGGGGAACAGGAGACAATAGCCTTGACTGCGATGGCGCTCGACGCCATTGGCGTAAAGGCGGTTTCGCGCACCGGCGCGCAGGCTGGCATTTTTACCGACTTTGAACACACCCGCGCGCGCATCACCGAAATTACCGGCGGCGACATAAAGAAGTGCTTAGACGAAGGCAAGGTTGTTATCGTAGCGGGATTTCAAGGGGTTGACCGCGACGGGAACGTAACTACCTTGGGGCGGGGCGGCAGCGACCTTTCGGCAATAGCGCTCGCGGCGGCCTTAAAGGCGGATATCTGCCAAATTTATACCGATGTCAGCGGTGTTTACACCGCCGATCCGCGCGTCGTGAAAAACGCCAGAAAAATTCCGCAGATGTCGTATGAGGAACTTTTGGAAATGGCGTCGTTGGGCTCAAAAGTAATGCAAGCGCGCAGCGTGGAGTTCGCGCAAAAACACAACGTGGTATTTGAAGTAAGATCAAGTTTTAACAACGAACCCGGAACAATCGTGAAATCGGAATCACCATCATTGGAAGACGTAGTAATTAGCGGCGTGGCCATAGACAGAAACCAGACAAAGGTTACGCTCTCAGGCCTGCCCGACAAGCCTGGTACCGCCGCGGAAATTTTCCGCGAGCTTGGCGAAGCCGGAATTGTAGTGGATATGATTGTCCAAAATATCGGCAGGGGCGGCAAGGCGAACCTTACATTTACCGTTTCCAAAGACGATGCTAAAAAAGCCGAAAAAGTGCTTTCTGAAGTTTGCAAGTCTTTGGAGGGATGCGAAGTCTCCGTAACGGGCGATATTGCAAAGGTTTCGGTGATAGGCACGGGAATGCGTTCCCACAGCGGAGTAGCAGCAAAGTTCTTCCAGACCTTGGCTGAAAACAACATTAATATTCAAGTTATCACCACAAGCGAAATAAAGATTTCCGTCGGCATATCTCTCGAAGATGCGGATTTGGCTGCAAACGCCCTGCATGCGGCTTTTGCGCTCGATAAATAAACATAGGGGCGGATTTTTCGCGTTTTGCGTTTTATCGCGGGCGCGTACGTGCGGAAAGTCGTGCCTGTTGGGATTTTTGAGGTCGGGCGGATGTTTTTTATCTTGCCCGATCTCTTTGTATGCGGATATATTCTAGTCGATTATGAAATATGTAAGCACGCGCGGACAAAGCAAAAAGCTGACGTTCTCAGAAGCCGTATCCGAAGGGTTGGCTCCAGACGGAGGGCTGTATGTTCCTGAAATTATGCCCGATATTTCCGGAAAAATTCGGGATTGGGAAAAACTCGATTACGCCGGTGTGTGTTTCGAGTTCCTTCGCTTGTTCGCCGACGATATTCCCGACGAGGATTTGCGCTCTATTGTAAATGCATCGTACACAAAATTCGACGTTCCGCAAATAGCGCCCCTAAAAAAATTAGAAAGCGGGCTCTATCTGCTTGAGCTCTTTCACGGGCCAACGCTGGCGTTCAAGGACTTTGCCCTGCAATTTTTGGGCAATCTTTACGAGTATTTATTGTCAAAGAGCTCGCGCAAAATAAACGTATTGGGCGCTACCAGCGGCGACACGGGAAGCGCCGCAATCAACGGGCTTTTGGGCAAGAAAAACGTAAATATATTCATTTTGTATCCGGAGGGCAGAATATCGCCGCTTCAAGAGCGCCAGATGACATGCACGGGCGCGGACAATGTTTTCCCCGTCGCCATCGACGGTACTTTCGACGACGCCCAGGCAATTGTAAAAGAGCTTTTTGGCGACAATGCTTTTAAGTCTAAGTGGAATTTATCGGCTGTAAATTCCATAAACTTGGCGCGAATTCTGGCTCAATGCGTCTATTATGTTTACGCATGGACGCGCCTCCCGGAGCCGGAGCGTTCCAATCCGACCTTTATAGTGCCGACTGGAAATTTCGGGAATATTCTCGCAGGGTGGATGGCTTGGAAAATGGGCATGCCTGCTGCGGGCTTTAGGGTCGCCACAAATCAAAACGATATTCTTTACCGCTTATTTAAAACCGGGATATACGAAGTTTCCGCTGTAAAGCCTAGCTATGCGCCGTCTATGGACATACAGGTCGCGTCTAATTTCGAGCGTTTCATATATTTTGCAGAGAAAGGCGATTCAGCAAAAGTCCGCGAAATAATGGCAGGCTTTAAGGCAAATGGAAAATGGGTCTTTGACAATTTTAAAGCGGAAGGTTTTTCCGCTTCCAAAATGGACGACTCGGAGATTCCGCAAAAGATAAAAGAGGTATATGAAAAATACAGCGAAGTCATAGACCCGCATACGGCGTGCGCGTTTAAAGATTTGTCTGGTTCCGGCGCGAAAGTCGTGGTTTCGACTGCTCATCCGGCGAAATTTCCGGCTCTAATAGAAAAGGCTGTTGGAGTGTCGCCCAAAGCGGAATCGCTAGAAATTTTGAAATCGAAAAAAATCGTAAAGAAATTGATGCGGGCCTCGGCGCGGGATGTGCGCGAATATATAGAGGCTAATGCGATAAGGTAGATAAAATGGACCCTAAAAAAGTAATTGTTTACGACACCACTTTGCGCGACGGCACGCAATGCGAGGGAGTTTCAATGTCGGCCGCCGCAAAGCTGCGCATGGCTGAAAAAATGGACTCTTTTGGAATCGACATTATCGAGGGCGGATGGCCGGGGTCAAATCCGCGCGATATGGCTTTTTTTGAGCAGATAAAGAATGTCAAGCTAGCCCATGCGAAAATTTCCGCATTCGGCTCTACGCGCCGCGCGGGCGTCACGGTTGAGGACGATGTGCAAATAGCGTTGCTTCTGCGCGCTGGGACCGAATATATCACTATTTTCGGCAAGACGTGGCTTTTGCATGTTACCGATGTAATTAAGACTACCCCCGAAGAAAATTTGAAAATGATTGAAGACAGCGTCCGCTATCTTTGCGCAAACGGCCGCAAGGTTATTTACGACGCGGAACATTTTTTCGACGGTTATAAGGACAATCCCGACTACGCCTTAAAAACATTGCATGCGGCAAAGCGCGGCGGGGCTGAATTTATAGTTTTGTGCGATACCAACGGCGGTACGATGACGTTCGAGGCAGGTGAAATTGTCGCGCGCGTGGTCGGAGAAATGGACGGCACCCCTGTGGGAGTACATTGCCACAACGACTGCGAACTAGGAGTGGCGCTGACCTTGGAATGCGTGCGCAACGGCGCTACCATGGTCCAGGGAACGCTTAACGGCGTCGGAGAGCGCAACGGCAATGCGAATCTCTGTTCGATAATCCCGAATCTAATTTTAAAAATGGGCTGCGAGCTGAATTGCGCGCCGCACCTTAAAAGTTTGCGCGACTTGTCTCTGTTCTTTGACGAGATGGCAAATTTGCGCAGCAATACGCGCCTGCCTTACGTGGGGTCATCGTCGTTTGCCCACAAGGGAGGCGTCCATGCCGACGCCGCAAACAAGGTAAAGCGCAGTTACGAGCATATCGACCCGTCGCTTGTCGGCAACAAAACGCGCGTTCTTGTAAGCGATATGTCCGGCAGGGCGCTGGTGATGATGAAGGCTCGGGATATGGGGGTGGATGTGGATTCAAAAGATCCCGCCATAAAAGACTTTCTCGACGAATTGAAGAATTTGGAGTTTCGCGGGTACGAGTACGAGGCCGCCGACGCTTCGTTCAGCCTGCTCCTTTCAAAATTTCTGAAAAAAAACCAGGAGCATTTCAAAGTGCGCGGCTATCGAGTAATAGTTGAGCGCGACGAGTTTGCGCGCACCACGAAATCTGAGGCTACAGTAAAGCTCGACGTAGATGGAACAATAGAGCATACCGTAGCCGAGGCGCACGGCCCTGTCGCTGCTTTGGATTTGGCGATAAGAAAAGCGCTGGTAAAGAGGTTCCCGCAATTGAAAAATATAGAACTTGCCGACTTTAAAGTCCGTATAATAGATAGCGAGGCAGGCGCAAATGCAGTAACGCGCGTGCATATAGAGACAAAAGACGACAAATCAATGTGGGGAACGGTAGGGGCTTCAGACAATATAATAGTCGCTTCTTGGGAGGCCCTAAAAGATTCAATCGAATATAAACTGTCTAAAGAAGATTGATTTATTTTTTATAATATCATAGCTTTCGGTGTATGGAGTCGGAAAAAAAATTGGTGGATATAAAATCCGCCATACGCAACAAGGCATTGCGCGCGGCGTACTCGCTGCTTGCGCCCGCTCTCGAAGGCTTTTTGGGGATAAGGAAACTCAATGCGGCGTATGTTTATTTGCGGAAACATCCGGAGCACGGAAACTTTTTCGAACGCGCCATCCATGCAATAGGCGTTAATTATGAAGTCGACGAGGATGAACTGAAAAAAATACCCTCCCAAGGGCCTCTCATAATAGTTTCAAACCATCCCCTTGGCGGGCTTGACGGAATTCTTATGGGCGCGGCTTTGTTGCGCGCGCGTCCGGACGCAAAAGTCATAGTAAACTCCCTGCTTGCGCGCATGGAGGAAATTAAGGAGTTTGTCATAGAGGTAAATCCTTTTGGCGGAAAATCTGCCACAGTGCAAAATATAGCCGCAATGAAAGAAACAATCCGCCATTTGAAAAACGGCGGATGCGTGGGAACTTTTCCGTCGGGCACGGTCTCGTATCTGCATATAAAAGACTGTTGCATAAGCGATCCTGAATGGAACGCAAATATCGCGCAGATTGCCCGTAAAACAGGTGCAAATATCATTCCGGTTTTCTTCGAGGGCAGAAATTCATTGTTGTTTTATTTGTCGGGGCTGATACACCCAAGCCTAAGGACATTGCTGTTGGTTAGAGAGATGTTTAGAACCGCGCGCAAGGCTCCTGTTCGCATGCACATAGGCTCCGTAATATCCGCGCGCAACATCTCAGAATTTAAAACCGACGAAGAACTGATTTCCTGGTTGCGCATAAACTCCTATATACTCGGCGGCCGCAATAAGCGCGGAGAAGCCCAGGATTACTGGCAGATCCGCAATATACAAAAGAGCCTGTCAAAAATCTTCCCAATGATGCACAAGGAAATGCAGGAGCTCATACTGCCGATAGATCCCGAAATTATGGCGCGCGAAATTGCCGCATTGCCAGAGTCCGCTTGCATGATAAAGGGGGAAAAGATTTCCGTGTATTGCGCCGAGGCGTGGCAGATAAGCTCCACGCTTTTGGAAATCGGCAGGTTGCGCGAAAAGACGTTTCGCGAGGTCGGGGAGGGAACTGGCAAGAGTATAGACAATGACGAATTCGACCAGTACTACCTGCATATGTTTATGTGGGATGCCGAAAATAAGCGCATTGCCGGCGCATACAGAATCGGTCGCACCGACAAAATTATAAATTCTCTCGGAGTGCAGGGGTTGTATGTTTCCACTTTGTTTAAAATACGCCCAGAACTCTTGGAGCGCATTTCGCCCGCTTTGGAGATGGGGCGCTCGTTTGTTACAAGCGAATACCAAAAGAAGCGCTCTACGCTTGCAATTCTATGGCGTGGAATAGGCGAATATTTGTACCGCAATCCCCACTATCGAACGTTGTACGGGCCTGTCAGCATAAGCACCGAGTACAACTCTATTTCCAAGGATTTGATTGTGCAGTTCCTTACCGAGCACAAGACGTCTGAAGAACTGGCGAGATTTGTAAAGGCGAAGAAGCCGCCGAAAGTCAGGCTGAAAACCGCCGACAAGCGGGCTCTTTTAAGGAGCGCGCACGATATAGACCACATATCCGCGCTCGTTTCAGAAATAGAGTTCGACAATAAAGGAATACCGACTTTACTTAAGCATTATCTCAAACTAAACGGAGAACTTTTGGCGTTCAATGTCGACACGGATTTCGGCAGTTGCGTGGACGGATTGATTATGGTTGATATGTTAAAGACCGATCCCAAACTTTTGAAGTCTTATATGGGAGAGCGTCAGATGATGGAGTATCGCAAATACCACGGCGTAGAGACAAAACTGCCGCCCGACGACGCAAAATCTACGGGAAAATAATATGTATATAAGTCCCGTTATAGTTTTGATAATTGAGATATTGGGGCTCGTGGCTTTTTCCATATCCGGAGCTCTTGCTGCATTCAAACGGGATTTGGACATAATTGGTTACATTATAGTCGGGACTGTTACTGGCATAGGCGGGGGAACTGTCCGGGACTTGATTTTGGATAGGCCCGTATTTTGGCTTTACGACTCTTATTGTTATTCGCTGAATATATGCATTCTTACTTCCGTTTTGACTTTCATTGCTTCTAAGCACATCGACAAGCGCGAAAACATAGTTAACTGGTTCGACGCACTGGGGCTTGCGCTTTTTGCTGTCCAGGGTTATATCATATCTATGAGCGTTTATTACAACAGCGAAATAGCCGTTATTATGGGCGTTATTACGGGATGCGGCGGCGGGCTTCTGCGCGACATTTGCATGAACCGGCAGCCGTTTATATTTAGGGGCGAAATTTACGCCTCGGCGGCGATTTTCGGGCTTATAATTTTTGCGTTTTCAAACAATGTTCTTCTTGCTTTCGCATCGATATTCATTCTGCGCGCTCTCGCCATAAAATACAAGATATCGCTGATAAGCTAAATTTAGTTTTTTGGCAAAATCTATTTGCCGAATTAAAATGGTGGCGCGTAAACAGATTCCTTGATTATCGCAAAAAATATCCAATAATCGACCGACTATAAATGAAACTCTTAAAGAAAATTCTTACCCTTGGCGGGCTTTTGTCTAAAAAGAAAACCGGCGCGGATAACAAAAAAAAATCCGGCGGCAAGCAAGGTCTAAAGATAAAGACTGGCGGGCGAAAGAAAACGTCATCCCGCCCTTTGGGCAGCGGCGGCACACCGGCGGAGAAATACGCGGGCGGTAAACCGCGGCGCGGCGGTTTTGCAGATTCGCGCGGCGGTGGGCGTTCCGGAAAAAACTCGGAAAAACTGCGCAGCCGCCGCATTGGCGAAAACGGCGGGCGCTTTAAATCGGAAAATTCTTCTAGAGAGGAAAGTCCGTCGCGCAACCGCAAGCCGAAGGCAGTTCCGCAAGCATTGGATGCCGAAAGCCTCAAGGAAAAAATTCCAGAATTTTGCGCGCTGGGTTTGAATAATAAAGTCCTTTCTGCTGTGGCGGATATGGGGTATGTTTCTCCAACCCCCATTCAGAAGTCGGCTATTCCGTTTGTTATAGCTGGGCGCGATGTCATAGGAACTGCGCAGACGGGAACCGGAAAAACGGCGGCTTTTGCCCTTCCAATTGTTGACAAGCTCGGCGAAGCGCAAGAAAAGCCCCGCGTATTGGTTCTAAGCCCCACTCGCGAATTGGCTTCGCAAACGGCGGAGGCTTTTGAGAATTTTTCAAAATACACTTCGCTGAAAACCGTGCTGGTTCAAGGCGGAGTGTCTATGCAGCCGCAGATAGACGCAATAGCAGAAGGCGTCGACATTGTAGTCGCAACTCCAGGCAGGCTCTTGGATTTAATCCGCCAAAAGGTATTGGATTTGAAAGCAATTGGCTATCTTATTTTGGACGAAGTCGACAGAATGTTCGATATGGGATTTATAGAAGACGTAAGCAATATAATACGCTACTGCCCCAAAGAACGCCAAACTCTGTTTTTCTCCGCCACAATGCCGGACGCGGTAATGAGGCTTTCAAAGTGGGCTTTGAGCAATCCTGAGCTTTTGGAATCGGGAATAATGCACAGTCCCGCCGACACGATAGAGCACTTTGTATATCCGGTCGACGGAATACAAAAATACGATTTGCTTATAGAAATTCTAAAGGGCATAACTTTTGACAGCCTAATAGTCTTTACACGCACTCGAATAGACGCCGACAGAATAAGCGAATGGCTTTTGGCGCACGACTATAAAGTCTCGACTCTCCACTCCGACCGCACCCAGCGCGAGCGAGACAAGGCGCTGAAAGATTTTAAGGAAAACCGCACCAACATTTTAGTTGCCACCGACATAGCCTCGCGCGGGCTGGATATTTCCAACGTTGGCTATGTGATAAACTACAACGTTCCCGAACATTCCGAAGATTACGTCCACCGAATAGGGCGTACCGGCAGGGCAAATAGGGATGGTACTGCCATAACACTGTTTTCGTCGGACGAAACGGAATTTCTGAAACGCATAGAGGCGTTTATAAACGCAAAGATAGAGCGCCGCAAACTCGAAGGATTCGACTACCGGCACGAGCCCGTTCTAGTCGAGGAGGTAAAGCGCCATCGCCGCCGGAATAAATAGGGCGGCGTCAAAAATCATCGCGTTGGCGGAGATTTTCTGGCTGAGGTAAAGCGCCATTGCAACAGGAACAAATAGGGCGGCATTGCGCGGCGGCGCGCTTGTTTTGCAGCCTATTTCCGAACATCGCAATACGTCTTTTTTAAGGTTCCTTGCGCTGCAGTGAGCTTGTTTTGCAGACTGTAGCGTTTTAGGCGACAGTTCGCATGGTTGCGGTTGGGTTGTTTTTATTTTGCGCTCTATGGGCTTTTTGTATTTTTGCGCGATTTGCCTCTTGGCGGAGTGTTTGCGTTGCAGTCCGCCATCCGCGCGAAGATGGCGCAAGTTTTGTATTTGGTTTCTTTTTAAATTTGCAATTTAAGACCTTCACTTTTTTCAAAGGTTGCGGCAAATCTTACAATTTGCATATGCAAAAACCAGCCTTGCATTGTGCTGCGTTAAACGTAAAAATTTTCTATTCCCAAAACAAATCTGTGCATTTGGGCGGTTGGATTTTTATTGGAAGCCCTTTTGAAATTATTCAACGACTAATTTTAGAAATACTTTTCCGCCGTTTGGGACTGTTTCGTCTACCCGGAATAGATTGTAGCCGTCGGCAAATCCGTCTGGTTGAGCTTGTGCCGGAGACCATTCCAAAAGGTCGTACGACTTGTAGGCCTTCACGCTTATGTCGGTTGCCGACGAATTAACGGGGTATTTCATCGTCATTACTAGTTGTCCGCCGGCAGAATTGCCGTCAGCCATTGTTTCGGATTGGCGGCTTGCTGATACAGAAAAAAGGGAATTGTCGAAATAGGTTGCAGGCTTGTCGCAGGGAAGCCCGAAAGCGTATTTTTCAACATTTGTAATGCCGTCGTTTTGCGTAATCGCCGCCGGTGCAGTCTCGGTTCCAAAGAGGTCGTTCTTTGCCGCCCAAGTTTCGTATCCTGCTTGGGGAACGTATTCGTAGGCTCCAATCGTGCTTTTTTTTGCGCGCGCGACTCCTCTTGCGTCCGAGGTAGGAATCGGGTATTGCACTTGGTCTTGGGATATTCCAGCAGAGATTGCATTTGTTCCAAATTCCACCGCGAAAGTATCGGCAAATCCTCCATTGTCTGCGGGAACTGGCGTGGGGCCGGAGTATACGGCGTTATTGGCGCAGTTGGGGCTCTTGTAAGAAGTTTCGCTGCCGCAGAATAGGCAGTTCGCAAGGATGGAGTCCGCTGAACTGCTGTAAACTTGGTAGTGCGACGATGAAGGTTGGGCCCTTACAAAGGTGCAGTTTACGATGCACGGCGCGCCTTCCATCGAGTATATGTCGTCGGTATATCTGTAGAAATCCGGATTGATGATTGTTGTGGAGCCTTCCGATAAAAGGGAAGTAGTGAGAGGTGCTGCAGAAACTTCGCTTGCTGCAAATAAAAAGTCGGAAGTTGATTTGTTGTTAAAAAAGGAGCAGTTGGCGATGTACGGGGCGGATTGATAGTTGTATATAGCCCCGTTTTCACAAAGGTTATTTTTAAATGTGCAATTTAGAATGCTGACGTTTGCAAAAAAGTTTCTGACAACGTCTTGTTTCGAGTCCTCAAAGCAAATGTCTTGAATAAGCGCGCTTGCAAGCGGGCAAGTAGATGAATAGTTGTTGTCGAAAGCGGGCGAGGCGTCGGCCGAGATTATTGTGCGCGCGCCGCTCGTCCGTTCTTGAAGATTGTTTTCTGTTCCGCGGAATCCGCCGTAAACTTCCATAGCCTGCAGAAGTTTAAATCCGCATTCTTCGTAGCTGCCCTCGGCAATCCATATTCTTGTGCATACGCCGGCGTCTTCAAAGGCGGCTGAGATTGTTCTTTTGGCAGATTCCCAAGTAGCGCCGTCGTTTGAGTCGTCGCCGCCGGGAGAAACGCGTATTATGGAGGGGCAGGTTGATACTTCAAGCTCTGGAGTAGAAAATACTTCCGCGCCGTCTGTTATTTCTGCGCGGTAGGATGCTGTATCTTCCGGTTGCGCCACGTCTATGGCTGGCAGAACGCCTTCAATTTGCGCGCCGTCTTTGTACCACTTTATCGACGCTTGCGAAGACAGTTCCATATTGCAGCATAGGCGTATTGGAAGCAGGCAGTCCTTTGCAAATTTTGAATTAGGCCGAAGCACGACAAGCGGCACAGAATATTCGTCTTTGTAATCGTCAAGGTAGATTCCTAGGAACTTTCCTTTTGACACGGCGCCGATTAGGCGGTTGTCGGAAGTGTAGGGTATTCCGAGTGCGTCGTTTGAAGGCAGCTCGATTTCCGGAACGAAAGTGCGCGCATCTTCTTGGGATATTCCCGCGGCCCCTTGATAGATGCAGATGTTTGCGAATCCTCCATAGTTTGCCCGAAAATAGAAAGCCCCGCTAAAGTCCGAGGCGCCGAGCAGAGCGTTTGAAAGCATTGTTTCAAGCGACGACGAGTCGGATTGTATGTGGGAGGAATTTGAGGAGTATATTGAATAGAAAGCGGAATTTACAACTGTCGCGCGCGAGGCGCTTGAGTTTAAAACGGCATTGTATGCGCCGTTTGAGGAAAGGGCGTTGTTTAAAAACGTGCAATGGATTATGGAAACGTCGGAGGAATTGTAGCTGTATATAGCCGCAGAATCCCTTCCCAAATTTTCTTGGAATGTGCAATTGGCGAATCGCGCGCTGGTTGAGCTGTGGGAAATTGGAGATTTTATCGAAGCTCCCCCGCAGCGATAGAAAGAGCATTTTTCGTACGAGGCTTCGGAGTTGAAAGATTCTATGCTTATGTCTTGGAATGAACAGTTTGAAAACGCCAAAGTCGACTCTTCAAAATACAGCTTGTTGTTGCCTGTAAATGTAACCGCATCAAATTCAAGCCAGGCTCCCACCAGCGACAGGGGAAATGATATTATCGAGCGGTTGGACGGATTTTGAGAATCGGGCCCAGCCGCATCAAAACCTCCGCACACGCGGATACCTTTTGCTCCAATGTAACCGTCGGGACTTGTTTTATAGACTCCGCGGTTCATCTTTATTGTGGCGCCGTACGCGCATGCGCTTAGAGCGGCGCCGAATGTGGCTTTTGCATTTTGCCAAGAGTATCCGTCGTTCAAGTCGTTTCCGGCCGGCGACAGGTAAACGACTGCCGGAAGGGCTTCCAATGTAACCGTCGGCGTTTGCACAGATGTTCCGTCCGGAAAAGTCAGCTTTGCGGAATACGAAGCAGTTTCAGAAATTTCAAACTCCATCGGAAGCTCGCAACCGCTCCAAGAAAATTCCTCTGCGTAGGGAATGCCGTCTTTGAAGTATTGCACTATGTATTCTTCTGAAGAACACTCCATAGAGAGGCTTGCTGTGCTGCCTGCGGCGTATTTTAAGCCGTTTTGTGCCATTATTTCCCCTGCAAGGTTGGGAACGTATTCAAATGCGCCGATTGCCGGATTTTCCGCCACGGGATTTTGCAGCAAATCGAATTTCAGAAGCGTTGCTTTAAAGCCTTTTTCTTTGAGGGCCGCTTGCGAAAGTCCAGCCCCTATTGCCGGCGAGTCGCATTTTAGCGGGGTAAACTTAAATGGATAACCTGCATAATTGCCGTAGGCCATAAATCGCGGAGAATCCCCGCTTATTTTCTCGCCCGCATATGGAACGGACATGATGCAATTATGCGCCAATACTTGCGAGTCGCCGCTTTGGAATATGCTGTCGCTTGGGGATGTTTGGTAAAATATGCTGTTTGCTATTTTCAGAGAGGAGGAATCTGACGCGCTTATGTCGGCGGCGCGCATTTCTATGCCTTTATAGCTGGTTTTTGTATAAAATGTACAGTTTACAATTTCGCACTCAGATTCAGACAGCAGGATAGAATTTACGGAGGTTGCGTAGTTGTCGTAAAATGCGCAAAACAAAAAGGCGGGCGAGGATTTTGAAGCGCTGTAGATTGCGCCGCCTGCGCTAAAGTAGAAAGTTGAATTGAAGCTGTCGTTGGAAAACACGAAATCTTCGTTTAATTCAGTGTCTTGAATCAATATCGGCGCGTCCTCCGTCTCTATAGGATAAATACTAAAATCATCTCCCATTTCCGCCGGGAAAAAAATACCCGGATATATTGAGGACGAACCGTATGTTTGCTCGCATTTATTTTCGGCGAATACGCAGCTGCGAAATATCGGCGATGAATTTAAGTTTGATACTGCGCCTCCTGCGGAAAATTTTGAGAAAGGAGCGGTTGTTTTATTGCCAATGAAAACGCAGTTGGAAACTAGAGGGCTCGAGTGTGTGTTTTGCATTGCCCCTCCAAAAGAATCGGACTTTCCTCCCTCGAGCCTAAAACCGTCCAAAGACGCGGAGCCGGTCAAGGGAGATTCGGCGGTATAGGCATTTACAAAGATTTGATAGGAATCTTCTCCGCTTAAAACAGATATGTTTTTTAGGAAGTCGCGCTCCGACAGTTCCGTTTCCGTCCCTGCGAATCCGCCGTAAATTAGCACGTTGTTTTTCATCGCCATTGGCGAGCCGTGCTTGTAGGTGCCTGCTGCCACCCATACTTCAGAAGGGGATTCTTCCGTGGCGGCGGCCGCTGCGGCGTCTATCGCCTTTTGAACGCCGGCGAATGCAGTCTGCCAAGAGAGTCCGTCGTTTGAGTCGTTTCCAGTTTCCGCAACATAATACCTGGATGCGGCAAATAGAAAATGGGGCAATAAGGATAACAATGCAAATAAAAAGGCGGATTTCATTTTTGAAAAATAGATAATAAATATTATTATGATTATCCAAAAAAAGTCAAGCTCATTAACGCCCGTAACACTTGGCGTCATTCCGTGTTTTGCTTGCAAATTTTGCGGTAAAAGGTGTTATTGTGCGTCGGATTTATGAAACTTGGCGTGCTCAGGGTTTTTAAGATTGCGTGTGGGGCGCTTGCGGCGGTTTTTGCGGCGGTGGCTGCGTTGGTTGCGTCCACGTACGTGTATTTTGAGACGATTCCCGTGTCGCGCAAAGTCGACGATATAAGGCCCGCAGAATACGGGCTGGTTTTGGGAACATCCAAGTACTTTTCAAAAAACGTTCCCAATCTTTATTACCAAGGACGCATAGCCGCCGCTGCCAAACTTTACAAGGCTGGAAAAATCCGCAAAATAATTGCAAGCGGCGATTACTCTACCCGCTATTACAACGAGCCAAAAAACATGCGGGACGATTTGGTGAAATCTGGCGTGAATGCGGCGGATATTATTCTAGACAACGCAGGCCTTAGGACTTACGACTCCGTAAGGCGGTGCAGGGACATATTCGGGGCGGAATCTCCGGTTGTTATTTCTCAGGCCTTTCACTGCCGCCGCGCGCTGTTTTTGGCGAGCAATTTGGGAATGAAAGACGTTCAGGCTTTTGCTGCCAAAGATACCGCAAACACCCCGACTCGCATCCGCAACTTGGGCAGGGAGTCGCTTGCGCGCGTGAAGGCGGTTTTGGACATACTTCAGACCGACTGACGGTAAGCGATTGCAGCCGTATTCTCGACCGCCGAGTGGAGGCGCGCGGGCGCAAAATTATCTTGTGCGTTTTGGACATACTTCAGACCGACTGACGGTAAGCGATTGCAGTCGTATTCTCGACCGCCGAGTGGAAGGCGCGCGGGCGCAAAATTATCTTTTTTTTGCGCGTTAACTCGCAGGGATGCTAATAACCCTTACTCTTTTTTTTCGCGCTCGACTGTGTTGTCTGAGAACGTCAAGTTTGACACGGTTTCCGGCGTGTAATAGACTCCGGCGCCTTCGAGCGGCAAATCGGTTATGTATTTGTTGCCGCTAATATTGACGTTTGAGGAATGCGTTATGAAAAATCCTCCGCGGTATTTAAAGTCGGGAAGCGGTTTTGATTTTATTTCAAAGGTGTTGCCGCGTATTGTGAAATTGTCTGCCGAAGCTATGTAGGCGATTAGCCCTTTTGTGCCTACAAACCTGTTGTTTTCTATCAGCACATTGCGAATTGGGGCGCGCATGGACTGTTCTTCAGATGGATCAACGCGCATGTATGCCGCGGCGAATATGTCGGCGACTTTCCCGTTGTTGGATTTATTTGTCGGATTTGGGCCGTCCAAAAGGCAATTCCTTATTACGACGTTGTCCACGCCGTAACCCTCGCACCAGCTTCTATAGGTATAGCCTGTCAGAAGCTTTATGGCGCATAGAAGGTTGTTTCGCAGTATGCAGTTTTCAATAGTGATGTCGCGGGCAAGCAGAAGCAGCCCGTTTGAGGAGCTGTCGTGGAAGTAGCAGTCGCGCAGGATTATATTGCGCGTGTCGTATTGGGGCGAGAATGCCACAAAGCAGTCTCCGGTTTGTTCAGGGAGGTCTGATTCGGTTTCGATTTCCCAGTTCCCATCGTCGAGCTTCTTTACGGATACGGATTTTGCCTTGGCGCCGATTCGTTCAAAGTCGAATTGCAAAAGTTCCACAGTGTTTCCCTTGGCGAACATTTCGATGTTTCTGCGCTGTATGCTGCGAAGCTTTCGCGGCCCGATTTTCTTGACGACCGCAGAGCAGTCGTGGAAGTTTACGCAGTCGTCGGCGCCGCGCGAGATTTCGCATCCTATCATTTTTAGAAATCCGCACGAACGCGCAAAATGGATATGGTCGGCAGTGGTGGTAATAGGCCGCTTTTCCACGGATTTTTTAGTGGCGATGTTGAAGTCTACCAGCTGCCAGTAGGACTGCTGCCCGCTGCACAGCACGGCATGCCCGGCGCAGGAGTAAATGTTGATATTGCGCAGGGTAAGGTGCGTGTTGTCGCGCACGTAGAAGCATGTCATGTCGTAGTAATAGTGCTGGATTCTAAAGTAGTCGCCCTTTTTCATTTTTGCGCGCATGCCGCCCTTATTGTCGTAGACCCTTACCGTATTTGGGGTCAGCCATTCTGTCTTGCAGTATTTTTCTTTCGGGGTTGTCTGGTCCACTGAAATCAATCCGCAGCAGCCTTCAAAGCCCAGCTTCTTTCTTTTATGGTCGTACGGGGTGAGCATTGCAAAGCGTATTGGCTTGCCGTAAAGTGGGTGTTGCTCGTAGGTGAAAAATTCGACGTCAAAACTGCACTCTTGGGCTCCCTTGTCCTCGCCGACAACTTTGCCGAGAGACGCAAGCGGGTCGTTCTTCCAGTCCCAATCGATGTTTAAATTTTTGATTTCTACGCGCTGGCAGTCGGAGATTCTCACGTTGTCCCCCCTGCGCTTGTTATAGACGAAAGTTGATCCGCACGCGTCGAAAACAAAGTTTTGCAGTCCGACGAAATGAATCGTTTGGGATGACGTTATTTTGTATCTGCCCTTGTTTAAAACAAGCTTGCTTGCGTTTACTTCTTTGCAATGGGCTATTGCGGCATTGAGCGCTTTGGGCAGGTCTGGGCAGTCTTCCGAGGCCCCAAAATCGGCGGCGTTTACCACGAGCCTGTCTGGATTTTCGGGAAGCAGTACCTCAAATTCTTTTGCGCCCGTGGGAAGCGGCGGAGGGGTTGCCGCTTCGGATTTTACATCCGATCCCAGCGGAATAAATTTGTCTGTGTTGCCGACGCATATTTTAAAGTTGTCTATTTCGATATTGGACGGGGTTGCAGTGTGTATTTGAAAGGCGTATGCGTCGCAAACGGCGGGCGTGGAGAATTTAAGGGAATAGGTTCTTTTGTTTTTTGAAGGATATATATTTTTTTGAAGAAGGTCGTTGTCGGGATGTATGCTGCCGGATTTGCGGACCAGGCAGTGTAGAAACGATTCTTCCGAATCGTCCAGCCGCTTGGCGTCGAAATATATGACGTAATCTGTTTGGGGGGTGAAAATTCCGGGCTTTGTGGAATAGGCGGTATTCCACCCGACGTGCGAGGTCTTTACATGCAGTTTTGATGAGTCTTCCGAGATTTTCGAGGAAGCATCTACAATGCGGGCTTCGGGAAATCCGGTTTGTACGGTTTCAATTTCGGCATTTAAGGTATAATAAAACAATAAAATGAAGGCTGCGGCGAAAATCTTTTTCATAGGCGGATTTATAATTGCCCAACCTTGCTCTTGTCAACGCTTCATTGCTTATCCCCAAAAAGCGCGGTTTTTTTTGCCAAAACTTGCGCAATCAAAACTAAAGTCTTGAATGCCGCGTTTTGCGGGGCAAAATAAAATTTAAGGAAATGTTTTGAAAGGATAGT
Source organism: uncultured Opitutales bacterium (assembly GCA_944389215.1). GTDB lineage: Bacteria > Verrucomicrobiota > Verrucomicrobiia > Opitutales > Intestinicryptomonadaceae > Merdousia. Next base: position 5,462 of record CALXLN010000127.1, on the reverse strand, counting down.
TATTATGCGACAAATGTCTTTTTCCGACGGCGGACAATCGCAGCCTCTTGCGGCAAGGCTTCGTCCGCGGGATTTGTCGGAGTTCGTCGGGCAGACCCATTTGCTTGGCAAGGGAAAGGTCCTTTATAATATTATAGAGAGCGATAAGATTTCGTCTATGGTGTTTTGGGGGCCGCCTGGGGTCGGCAAGACTACGCTCGCCAGAATCATAGCAAACAGGACGCGTTCTGAATTTGTGGATTTTTCGGCGGTTACAAGCGGAATAAAAGAAATACGGTCCGTTATGCAAAGCGCCGAACAAAACGGCAACTTCGGCGGCAAAACAATTTTGTTTGTGGACGAAATCCACCGCTTTAACAAAGCCCAGCAAGACGCTTTTCTGCCGTTTGTCGAAAAGGGAAGCATAATATTGATAGGCGCTACAACCGAAAATCCGTCGTTTGAAATAAACGGAGCGCTTCTCTCGCGGTGCAAGGTATTTGTTTTAAACGCGCTAAAGACAGAAGAGCTTGCGCAGCTTTTGTCCCGCGCCATTGCGGATGAACGCGGATTCGGCGGAATGAAAATTTCAATGCCGGATAAAATGCTGGAGGCCATAGCCGTATTTGCAAACGGCGATGCGCGCACCGCGCTTTCCACGCTTGAAATGTTGGTTCTAAACGGAATTTCCCGCGGGGACGGAAGCGTGGAAATCACTCCGGAAATATTGGAGCAGTGCACGTCTAAAAAATCGCTTTTATACGACAAATCCGGCGAGGAGCATTATAATTTAATATCCGCGCTCCACAAGTCCATGCGCAATTCGGATCCCGACGCCGCGGTCTATTGGCTCGCCAGAATGCTGGAGGCGGGCGAGGATCCGCTGTATGTTGCGCGCAGGGTTGTGCGTTTTGCCTCCGAAGATGTCGGGCTTGCGGATTCAAAAGCGCTGGGAGTTGCAGTCGACGCGTACCAGGCATGCCACTTCCTAGGCATGCCGGAATGTTCCGTACATTTAACTCACGCTGTTGTGTATATGTCTATGGCTCCAAAGTCCAACGCCTTGTATATGGCTTATGAAAGCGCCAAAAGCGACGCGCTAAAACAGCTTGCAGAACCCGTTCCCCTCGTAATCCGCAATGCCCCGACTCGCCTTATGAAAGAGCTTGGATATGGCGAAGGCTACAAATACGCCCATAATATGAAAGACAAGCTTGCCGATATGCAGTGCCTGCCAGATTCTCTCGAGGGCAGGCAATATTACCGCCCGACTGAAGAGGGGCTGGAGAAAAAATATAAAGCCCGGCTTGAGGAGATCAAGGAGTGGAAAAGGCAAATGAAGGGCAAATGACGCCCAAATAAAAGGCGGGGGCTTTTGCTCTTTTGCCCGCACGGGCAAAAAACATTCAAAGCGCGGATTTGCAGGCGGAGTGGCATTTCCCCGTTTCGGCTTGACAAAATTTCGGGGCGTGTCAGGTTTTACCGCTGTTAATCGAGTTGGAAAACAGTCCCGCGATTGACATATACAATATGAAAAAAACATTAAAAGTACTGGTAGCAGATCCAATCTCGCCAAAAGGCGTTGAATTGTTGAAAAATCAGGGCTTCGAAACTGTCGAAGCCTACGGCTCGACTCCCGAACAGGTGAAAGAGCTGATAAAAGACGCGGATGCGGTAATTGTCCGCTCGGAAACGAAGATTACCGCCGACGTTCTGGCTTGCGCCAAGCAGCTGAAAGCAGTCGGCAGAGCGGGCGTGGGTGTCGATAACATAGACATTCCGGCGGCTTCAGAAAAGGGGGTTGTGGTAATGAACACTCCCACCGGAAATACGATAGCAACCGCCGAACTTACGTTTACGCATATGCTGTGCGGAACGCGCCCGATTTCCCAGGCAAACGCCTCAATACACAGCGGAGTTTGGGACAGAAAGTCGTTCAAGGGTTCCGAGCTTAAAAATAAGACACTAGCGGTTCTTGGAATGGGTAGAATCGGAGCCGAAGTCGCCAAGCGCGCAATGGCGTTTGGAATGAAAGTTTTGGCGTACGATCCATTTTTGACGGAAGCCCGCGCAAAGACTTTGGGCGTTGAGATGGTAGAACTGCAAGACGCATTTAAGCGCGCGGATTATATAACAGTGCATATGCCGCTCACGGAAGCTACAAAGTATATGCTTGATGAAAAAGCCTTTGAAATGATGAAAAAAGGCGTGCGCGTCTTTAATTGCGCCCGCGGCGGAATAATTAAAGAGTCCGCTTTGGTTGAAGCCCTAAAGAGCGGAAAAGTAGCGGCCGCGGGTCTCGACGTTTACGAATCCGAGCCTTTGGCAAAAGACAGCCCCTTGCGCGATTTCCCGAATCTGGTGCTTACGCCGCATTTGGGCGCTTCCACAAAAGAGGCTCAGGAAAGCTGCGGCATAGAGGTCGCCGAAGTTATCGCCGACGCCCTCAATGGCGGCGCCATACGCAACGCCATCAACAAGCCCAGCATCGACGCGGAATCCATGAAGCAGATTTCCCCGTATATAACTCTTTGCGAAAAGTTGGGTTTGTTCGTCCAGCAGATTTCCCAGGAAAGGGTAAAGAAACTTACAATTAAATACTTTGGAAAGCTGGGCAATATAGACAACAAGCTTTTGACTCTCGCAGTCCAAAAGGGATATTTGAGCAAGATTTCCGAAAACGCAAACGACGTAAACGCTCCCGCTAAGATAAAGCATTTGGGAATTGAGGTAGAAAGCATAAACAGCAACGCCGAAACCGACTATTCCGAACTTGTGGAAGTTACCGCCACCTGCGAAAGCGGCGCAACCCACGGCGCGGCGGGAACTGTCATGGGCAAGAGCGCAAAACCGCGCATAGTGCGCATAAATGCGCACAATGTCGAGTTGAATCCGCTCAGCAAATGCGTTATTTTGCTTCTTAACGACGACAAGCCCGGAATGGTCGGGACAATCGGCACTATCATCGGCAAATACGGCTGCAATATAGCCAATATGACGCTCAGCCGCGCCGAGGACGGTTCCGTTGCATTGAGCATTTACGAACTCGACACAACTCCGTCCGCCGACGCTGTTGCGGAGTTAAATGCTTTGGACAACGTAAACGTTGTTCGTGTTGTCGATTTCGAATAGCCTGTTATGGACTTTTTGGATTTCATCATAGTTGCGGCGACGGGATACCTCTTGGGGGCAATCCCGTTCGCCGTGATTATTGCCCGCATATGCGGGGTAAATATTTTCAAAGTCGGCAGCGGCAATCCCGGCGCGACAAACGTCAAGCGCTCATGCGGCAAATGGGCGGGAAACATTTGTTTCATTTTGGATGCCGCAAAGGGCTTTTTGGCGACTTTCTGGGTGTTCCATTCGGAATTTTTTGGGATACAGCTCTCCGATCCCCAATCGTTATGCTATGTCGGTCTTGTATCGGCTATAATAGGGCACAGCTTTTCCATATTTATAAAATTCAGGGGTGGAAAGGGTGTGGCGACTTCCATTGGCGGTTTGCTCGCAGTTATGTGGGAGGCAATTTTAATAGCTCTTGTAGTATGGGTGGTTGTTTTTTATTCGACGCGCTACGTTTCTTTGGCGTCGATTGCAATGGCTATATCAATGCCGGTTGCGGCCGCGTTCTTGTACGGTTGCCCTGGAGTGCATGTCTATCTTTCTCTGGCGATTGCGGCAGTTATAATATATAGGCATAGAAGCAATATATCGCGCCTTATAAAGGGCACGGAAAACAGATTTTAACTTTACTTGCCGTTTCATCGGCGCGCAGATTTATGGATTCAGGCAAAATTTTTAGGATAGGATTTCTTGGCATGGGAACCGTCGCGCAGGGTGTTTGGAAACATCTTCAGGCCAACCGCGAAATAATGCGGCAGCGTTTGGGCGGCGAGATTGAGCTTGCCAAGGCGTGCGTGCGCGACATTTCAAAGCGGCGCGCCGTGGAAATTCCCGAATCCAAATTGACCCAGGATCCATACGAGATAATAAACGATCCGTCCATTGACATAGTTTGCGAGTTAATGGGCGGCACGGGCAAAGCTTTAGAGCTTACGCTTGCGGCTCTCCGCGCCGGCAAGGTCGTAGTGAGCGCAAACAAGGCTGTAATATGCAGCCACGGCGCGGAGATTTTTGCCGAGGCCCGCAAATGCGGCGGAGCGTATTTTTTTGAGGCTAGCGTAGCCGGCGGGATTCCAATAATAAAAGTCTTGCGCGAGGGGCTTATAGCAAACAGGTTTTCGCTAATATACGGAATTCTCAACGGAACCTGCAATTACATTTTGACCCGCATGGAGCGCGAAAACGCCACGTACGAAACCATCTTAAAAGATGCAAGAAGGCTGGGATATGTTGAGGCGGACGAATCGCTTGACATAGACGGATGGGACGCCGCGCACAAGATTGCAATTTTAGCGTATCTCGCCCACGGATGTTGGATAGGCACCGATAAAATGCTGGTTACAGGCATTCGCGGAATACGTTTGGAGGATATGATTTGGGCGCGCGACTTTAATTGCCGCGTAAAACTCATAGCCGCTATAAGAAAACTGGAAAACGGCGCGCTATTTGCTTCTGTATATCCGGCGTTGCTGCCGCTTACCGATGTCGTGGCGAATGTAAACGAGGTTTACAACGCAGTTTCCCTCAACGGCGACGTTGTCGGGCGCACTGTGCACATAGGCCGCGGTGCAGGGCAGGACGCCACTGCAAGCGCCGTCATAGCAGACATATCCGACGCGCTAAAGTATCTTTTGGGTGCTCCTGCTCAAATGTCGGTTGCCGATCTGGCCGAGCCGCGCATGGCGACTTTGGACGAAGTTGACGGAGATTTCTATCTGCGTTTTGAAGTCGAAGACAAGGCGGGAGTTTTGGCGACAATAGCATCTGTTTTAGCCAAAGAAGACATTTCTATAAAGCTTCTGCATCAGCGCAAGCACGACTCAAGCGGCAAGGCTTGGATTGTGATGACTACCCATAAAACGACCGAGGGCGCGATAAAAAAAGCTTGCCAGTCTCTTTCCAGCCTTCCGGTCGTGTCGAGCGAACCTTTTGTGATTAGAATATTCGATTCGCAAGTTTAGTTTTCTCTAGGATTTTTTTGCAATGCGCATCTGGTGGCGGGCGCTTTTTATTTGTGCGCGCAGCAACCTGCAATCGTTGGATTTTTTTGGACTTGCAGACGGAAAATTTTTTCGATAAGCGCGGGAGAATTCTAAAAAAAAGCTTGCTTTGCGTTTTTCTTGCGGAGCTAAATTGCGGCAGCATCGGCGTTTCTACAGGCTTAGCTGGGTGCGAAAGTCAATCTTTCTAGCGGGGCCAAATTGCTGCAAAACCTGCGTTTCAACAAGTTTAATTGGACGCGAAAGGCAATCGCGCAATTGCGCTAGAAAATCTTGGGAATTTTTTATCAGAGCGGTGTAGCTAGGTGTGGGCTTCTCCTCTACAAGAAACTCTGGAATGCGCTAATGGAGCTAATTGGT
>CALXLN010000126.1 GCA_944389215.1 uncultured Opitutales bacterium | reverse complement strand
TATTCGAGATAAATAAAGGCACCAACAAAAATCCCGCCATAGACGTCAACGCGCCAATTCTTCCCCAGGACAGGCGCGTGCCTATACGCAATATGATTTACATTGCTGACGGCCCAAGCGATGTCCCCGTATTTTCTGTTGTCCGCAAGGGAGGCGGAAAGGCGTTTGCGGTTTACACGCAGGGTAATGAAAGCGAATTTGCCCAGAACGACATGCTGCTTGAAACCGGCAGAATAGACGCTTACGGGCCATGTTTGTACACGCCTCAAAGCCCGACATCCATTTGGCTGAAAATGCATATCCGCAAGATATGCGAACGCATTTTAAAAGAGACAAATTATGCCGTCGAAAACCGTCTAGGCAGTGTTCCACGCCATCTCCACAATCCTGCAACTGCGCAAAAATCCGACGATTTTCCTCCGGAAACCGGAGAGTTTGATTTCGGCGCAGGGGATTTTCCCGGCAAGGCTTAAAAATAGCGCCGGTCTTTGCAAACGGATTTCTATAGGTAAATTTTTTAAGCGGTTATGGCGGAATCTAAAAAAAAGAGCGAAAAAAAACTTCCTCCCGAAAGAAAAAAAGGGCTGGTTGTTTCCGTCTTGCACGAAATAAGCAAGGCTGCCGTCCGCACAAAAGACGTCGCCGCCCTGCTGAAGGAAGTATTGGATATTTTATATGTCCAGATGAATTTAACCCGGGGTACGGTAACTTTGCGCAACGGGGATTTGCTAGTAATAAGGGCGTCGCACGGCCTCAGCGAGGAGGAGCGCAAAAGGGGGGTCTATAGAATAGGCGAGGGCGTAACGGGCGATGTCGCTGCCCGAGGAGTTTCAAGAATCGTAAGCGATATTTCCAAAAGCAAAGATTTTCTCAACCGCACTGGCAGCAGAAGCCTAAATTCAAAGACAGCCTTTTTATGCGTGCCTATAATATTTAATTCCAACGTAATCGGCACTCTAAGCATAGACAGGATAAATCCGGACGCCTATACTTTGCGCCGGGATTTGCGCCTTCTGGAAACCATAGCAAACATAATAGCCGACTCCGTTTCAGTACTGTTTTTGGAGATGGAGGAAAATGAAAAGCTAAATATTGAAAACCGCCGCCTCCGCGACCGCATAGAATCGGAGCTGCGCCCCGAGAACGCCATAGGAAGCGGCGCGGCAATGATGAATGTGTACGAGCTTGTCGCAGCGGCGGGGAAATCTTCGGCGCACATTCTCGTCCGCGGCGAGGTCGGAACGGGAAAAGATTTTATCGTGCGCGCAATTGCCAATTCTCCAAAGTGGCATGACAAGCCGCTTGAAGTCTTGGACTGTTCGGCTATGAGCGACGCCCTTATCGACGAGACTCTATTCGGCTCAGAACAGAAAAAATCTCTTGTTGCGCTCGTTAAGAAAGCCGAAAACGGAATAGTGTATCTGGATTCAATGGGGCTGATTGGCCCGGCTTTGCAAGTTAAGCTTTTGCATTTTTTGGAAACTTCGGAATACAGGAGCCAAGGAGGCGAAAAAGTTTTTAAAAGTTCCGCGCGCATAATAGCGTCAACTTCGGGCGACCTTGAAACGCGAATACGCACGGGAATTATGCGCCCCGACTTGTACTATCGCCTTTCGACATTCACAATATCCATTCCGCCGTTGCGCCAGCGCAAGCGCGATATCGTTCAGCTCGCGAAATTCTTTTTAGAGAAGCACTCCAACTTGCGAGGCAAAAAAATAACCGGAATATCGCGCTCCGCGATGAATATGCTAGCCGCCTACAAATGGCCTGGAAATGTCAGGGAGCTTGAAAATTGCATAGAGCGCGCCGTAATTATAGCCGCTTCCGACACTATTGCCGATTCGGATTTGCCGCCGTCTTTGCAGACTCCGCAATCCACAAGCGCGCACAAGCTAAAAAATTTAAATAATATTGATTTTACGCGCGCGGTGGAAGACTTCGAGCGCGAAATTATAATAGAGGCTCTTGCGGCTTCCGGCGGGAACGCCGCCGCAACCGCCCGCCAGATAAATGTTACCAGGCGCATTCTAAACTACAAAATTGCAAAGCTGGGAATCACGCCGAAATCGTTCAAAGGGCAATAGATATTTTCTTTTTTTATTCCTGTCTTTTCTCCGCAGATTTGCCGCCGCACAACGCAAGCGACACCGCGCAGAGGATTATGCATACTGCAATGCAGAAAGTGTTGGAGAACGCCACGAATACTCCGCACGCCACAAGCCCTATCCCGACAGTCAATCCCCAAAGCGACGACATTACGCTTAGTATCCATCCCCTCTTTCCGTCTTCGCAGCTTTCTGATAGAATCGCCAAAACCACATAGTACGAAAGCATAAATCCCAGAGCTTGGATTGCCGCCACAGTCCAAATCCATTTTCCAATCGGTTCAAAAAGCGGCAGGGCGCATCCAAGAGTCGCCATAAAAAGAGAAAACTTTAGCGCCGAAGTTTTGGATATCTTGGAAATCATCGCCGGCCCTATCCAAGCGAATACGACTCCTCCGCATGCGCCTTGCAGCGACATAAACCAGGCTATTTCTTTTACTCCAAATTCAAAGCTCTGCGTGAGGACTAGCGGTATGAGAGCAGTAAAGCAGCCGCTGGCAATTTCGCTTAGCACAAAAATCAACAGCAGGCGCCGTATTTTTTTCGAGCGTCGCAGTGTCAAGATATCGCCCAAGCCTGCAAGCCAGTTGAAATGCGCGAGTTCCCCGCGTATTTTGCGCATTTTTTCCGGCATCGATTTGACAAGGATTGCCAGCATTAAAACGAACGCCGCCGCCGTCGCGAAAAACGGCATGCTCCACGTCAATTGCGACGACGATTCGTTTATGAAAAGCGCTGCAAAAGCCGGGCCCGCTATAAATCCGACGCTCATTGCAAGCAGGGTTGCGCCAAGGTAGAAATTTTTTTGTTTTTCCGACGAGCATCTGTCTAGCAGAGCCGCCTGGATTGCGCCGTCAATTCCCGCTGTGGCTCCAACTAGCGCCCGCCCCAATAAGAACATGCACACGCTGAGAATTTCCATTCCTAACCCCTGCAAAATAGACCCCGCTATAGTTCCCGCTAGCGCGTAAATTAAAACTGGTTTTCTGCCTATTTTATCGGAGAGCGCCCCCAGAATCGGCGCGCAAAAGAACACGGCAACCGGATATACGGCGAGCGACACCCCGTAGCAAAACTTGTGAATTTCCGCCGACCAGCCCGGGAGCATGTCGTGCGCCGGGGAAATAGGAGTTGCCATTGTCGGGGCGAGAATCGGTATTACCATGCTTTCGCAGAGCAAATGGAAAAACAATACGCCCAATAGGGGAACTGAGTACCATGGGGATATTGTATGTTTCTTTTCCATAATAAGGAAAGCTGAGCTATTTTATAATTCCCAATCAAGCAGGGAAAGAGTTTTTACAATTAAGATGTTTCTCGGATTTTTAAGGCTTTTACGCTAAGATATAATCTATTCCACTGCGCGGTGCCTATTGTCAGCGAAATGTTAAAATTACCTGCGGAAACTTAAAAAAAGACGAACGCCCTTTGAAGGGCGTCCGCCAAATTGCAATATCTCTGGACAATTAGAATCCGAACGAGACTTTTGCGCCGTACCAGAAATTCTGCCTGGGATTGATTTGATAATACGGGTCGTCTGCATTGTTGCCGAAAGCCTGCGAGTAGCGGGCGCCCGCGCTTAGCGTGCAGTATTCGGTGATTGCGTAGGCTACGTCTATGCTTGCGCCCCAGTACCAATATGTGCAGCCGACGTCGTCGCCGCCTGTGTCGCCGTTCTTTCTGCCGGCTGTGGCGTAGCCGAAGTAAACGTTGGCGGGCATTGTGAGCTTTTCCCAGCCCATGAGCCATGAACCCACAGGGGTGTCGTATCCGATAGAGGCTTCTACAACTTGCTGTTCAAGAATCCAGTTGTAGAAATAATATACAGAGGGGTTGAGGTTTATTCCGTCGAGATACGCGGAAGTGTCGAGGGATATTCCGACGTATACTTCCATATCGCGGGATAGGTCTCCGGCTTCGTTGTTGGACGGATACCAATAGTAGAGGTAGCCTACATCGAGGCGCAGCGACTTGTATGTGTAGGATGCGCCCGCATTAAAGTCTATTTCCTGAAGGCCGTCGTCGGTGCCATAGAGGGGGGTATTTGCCCAAGCTCCGCCATAGAGGTCGAATCCGGCTACTGTATAGCCCACTTCAACTTCGGGCTGAATTGAATAATTTGCCAATTTTTCCGCGCGGAAAACATAGGCAGATTCAAAGCCCACAGAAGCCGAAACGCTGATATAATCTACGCTTGGATTCTTCAGGCTGTCTAACGGGAACTGACCGTCTTGGGCGTATGCAGCACAAGACGCGGCTATTGCCGCAAGGCTTATGATTGTTTTTTTCATTTTGTAGTATTGTTAGTTAAGATATTGTGGAATTTCCGAAAATCCGTACCGACATCGGAAACGCGAGCGGTTCATTGCGGGCGATTTCCTTAAAAGGCTTGTCCGTCTTCCGGGCGGAAAACGTGCGGTTTTCGCTGCAAAAAAGCGGGCAAGGCTCTAAGAAAATTTCCGCGCTCCAAGCTTTAAAACTCGGAACTGCCTAAAGATTTTTCAATTTTGCGAAAAATGTCAAGCTAGTATCTGTAATTTTCGGACTTATACGGACCTTCGACTTTTACGCCAATGTAATCCGCCTGTTTTTTTGTCAATTTTGTAAGCTTTGCGCCGAGCTTTTGCAAGTGCAGGCGCGCGACTTCTTCGTCGAGAACTTTTGGCAGCATGTATACTTTATTTTCGTATTTGCCGCGGTTTTTCCACAAATCCATTTGCGCAAGCGTTTGGTTTGAGAACGAGTTGCTCATTACAAACGACGGGTGTCCCGTAGCGCAGCCGAGGTTTACAAGCCTTCCCTCCGCCAGCAGGAATATGGAATTTCCTTTGGGGAACGTGTATTTGTCGACTTGGGGCTTGATATTTGTGCGCTTGATTTTCGGGAAAGACTGCAGCTTTGCCACTTGTATTTCGCTGTCGAAATGCCCTATGTTGCAAAGTATTGCCTGGTCTTTCATCTTCTTCATGTGGTCTATGGTGATGACGTCGCAGTTGCCGGTCGTCGTAACATAGATATCCGCCAGGGGCAGAGCGTCCTCGACGGTAACTACGCGGTAGCCTTCCATTGCTGCCTGAAGCGCGCAAATCGGGTCGATTTCCGAAACCAGAATTGTGGCTCCCAAGCCTTTTAAAGCCTGAACGCAGCCTTTGCCCACGTCGCCGTATCCGCATACGAGCGCAACTTTTCCCGCCACCATTACGTCGGTTGCGCGCTTGATTCCGTCTACGAGCGATTCTCTGCAGCCGTAAACATTGTCGAATTTGCTCTTTGTTACCGAGTCGTTTACGTTGAAGGCGGGGAAGAGCAGCTTGCCGTCGTTCATTCTCTGGTAGAGGCGGTGCACGCCTGTGGTGGTTTCTTCGGAAACTCCGACGACGTCTTTTACCACTTTATGCCAATGGTTTTTGTCCTGCTTGTAGATTTTCTTGAGCAAGTTCTTTATAACTTCCTCCTCGCGCGATTCCGACTTGCCGTAAACCCATTTGTCGCCCTCTTCGAGTTCGTAGCCCTTGTGGATTAGCAGGGTGGCGTCTCCGCCGTCGTCGACAATCAATTGCGGGCCCTTGCCGTCGTTCCATGTTAGCGCTTTATATGTGCAATCCCAATATTCCTCCAGCGACTCGCCTTTCCATGCGAATACGGGAACTCCGGACTTTGCGATTGCTGCGGCAGCATGGTCTTGGGTGGAAAATATATTGCAGCTTGCCCAGCGCACGTCGGCGCCCAAAGCCTTGAGCGTTTCAATAAGCACTGCCGTCTGTATTGTCATATGCAGGGAACCGCTTACGCGGACGCCTTTTAGGGGCTTTTGCTTGGCGTATTTCTCGCGTATGGCGATGAGCCCGGGCATTTCGTGCTCGGCTATGTCGAGTTCTTTTCTGCCCCAATCGGCGAGTTTTATGTCTGCGATTTTATAGTCGTTTTTTATTTTTTTTGCCATAGGTAAAAGTTTTTAGATTTTGTTGTTTTGCGGCGCTTGGAGGGCCGATTTTGCAAATCGTTGCCTTTGCGTTTTATGCCCGCGGAGCGCAATGGTAATGCTCTTTCATTTAAAAACGAAGTCGCATTTTATCAATGCGACTTCGGCTTGCTTGTTAAAAATCAAAGATTATTTCAATTTTGAAACTGCCTTCTTTAGCTCTTCAACTTTGTCGAGCTGCTCCCAAGGCAAGTCCGCTTTTGTAAAGTGTCCGTAATTTGTAGTTTTGCGGTAAATCGGCTGGAGCAGCTTCAATTCTTTTACAATGTCGGCAGGCTTGAAGCTGAAAACTTTGCGGACGGCTTTTTCAATATCAGACTCGGGCAGTTTTGATGTTCCGAACGTGTCTATTGCTATGCTCAAGGGTTGCGGATATCCGATTGCGTAGGCAACTTGAAGCTCGCATTTGTCCGCCAATCCTGCCGCAACTATATTTTTTGCCACCCACCTGCACATGTAGGCAGCAGAGCGGTCGACTTTGCTCGGGTCTTTGCCCGAGAACGCCCCGCCGCCATGGCGCCCGTAACCGCCGTAGCTATCGACAATTATCTTTCTGCCGGTGAGCCCGGAGTCTCCCTGCGGTCCGCCAACTACAAAATTTCCGGTCGGGTTGATTAGGAATTTTGTCTTTGGCGTAAGAAGCTTTTTGGGGAGAACCTTTTTTATTACTTTTTCTATAATGTACTTTGCAATTGTGTCGTGGTCGACTCCGTCAGCGTGCTGTGTGGACACAACGACATTTTCAATATACGCGGGCTTGCCGTTTTCGTAGGCGACAGCCACTTGGCTCTTGCAGTCCGGACGCAGCCATTTCGGGCCTTTGCCCTTGCGCTGCTTTGCAAGTTCTGTCAAAATTCTGTGCGCGAACATAATGGCCGAGGGCATGTATTCAGGCGTTTCGTTGGTGGCGTAGCCAAACATTATTCCTTGGTCTCCTGCGCCCTGTTCGGCGGTTTCTTTCCCCTTTGCTTTGCGGGCGTCGACGCCTTGGGCGATATCGGGGGACTGTTTTGTAAGAAGGTTCGACACAAAAACTTTATCCGCGTGGAAAACATCGTCGTCGTTGACGTATCCGATTTCCCTTATCGCCTTGCGGACTATTTTTTCATAATCAAGATTCGCCTTTGTGGTGATTTCTCCGGCTATTACAACGCAGTTGCTTTTTACGAGCGTTTCGCACGCGACGCGGCTAAACTTGTCTTGTTCCAGGCAGGCGTCCAAAACGCTGTCTGAAATATAGTCGGCTACTTTGTCGGGATGGCCTTCGCCGACGGACTCTGACGAGAATACGTAATTGTTTATCATAAGCGGTCGATATTGTTTTTTTTATTTTTGCTTTCAAGCAAATAATATCGTTTTAAATTTTCGCCGGGCGTTTGGAGTTTTGCGGGAAGTTTGGGAGGGCAGGGCGTTGTTTTTTTGCGCCGTTGCGGAATTGCCGCACGCTTGCAATGCGCCTCCGCAAGGAAAGTTTTTTTGCAGGCGGCAGTTTGCACGGGACTATTTTTTTTGCGGACATTAAAAAAAACTTGCAATAAAGCAATAAAGGGAAAATATACAAATTTTTAATCCACGCCTGCGCGCGCTGTTTGCGCGGAAGCATATCGGTGGAATAAACGTCGTTTGAGCAATGAACCACACAATATCAGCACTCGTAGAAAATAAATTCGGCGTACTCGCGAGGGTCGCCGGAATGTTCAGCGGCAGGGGATTTAACATTGAGACTCTCAATGTTGGGCCCATCTGCGGAAAAAAATATTCCCGCATAACCGTTACTGTAAAGGACGGAGGCAACAGCGTGGACCAGTGCGTGAAACAGCTCAACAAACTTGTAAACGTCATAGACGTGAAGGACTTTTCAAAACTCGACGCGTTTGTCGCGCGCGAACTTATTCTCGTGAAAGTTAAAGCCACCCGCGCGACTCGTTCGGAAATCGTGCAAGTTGCGGATTTGTTCCGCGCAAAGGTTATCGACGTCGACAACTCTTCCCTCATAATCGAATGCACCGGCAATCCAAATAAGATGAAGGCGTTCGTCGGAATGATAACGCCTTTCGGAATTATCGATATGGCTCGTACCGGAAACGTCGCGCTTGAGCGCGGCTCGGCTTCCGATAATGGCGAAGAAGACTAAAGCCGCGGCGCGCGTTCTACGGAATCCGCTCAGCTTAAGATTTAACATCCAACAATAATAAAAAAATGAGTTACAAACCAGCTAAGGTACTGAAGGAAAAGGACGCTAACAAAAACGTTCTCAAAAATAAGACTCTCGCGGTTATCGGTTACGGTTCGCAGGGCCACGCGCACGCGTTAAACTTGAAGGACAGCGGCTACAAGGTCATTGTTGGCCTCTATCCCAAGAGCAAGTCTATCGAAGTCGCAAAGAAGCAGGGCTTCAAGGTTATGCCGACCGCCGAAGCTGTTAAGGCCGCCGATGTCATAATGATTGCCGCTCCCGACATGAAGCAGCAAGACATCTATGAAAAGGACATCGCCCCCAATCTAGCTCCCGGAAAAACCTTGATTTTCACGCACGGCTTGGCAATCCACTCCGGAATGATTAAGCCGCCGGCAGACGTAAATGTAGTGATGGTAGCCCCCAAAGGCCCGGGACATACAGTTCGTTCGCAGTATCTTGAAGGCAAGGGCGTTCCGAATCTCATAGCGGTTGCCCAAGGCGGCAAGGCGGCGAAGGAAATCGCACTCGCATGGGCTGACGGAATCGGCGGCACTCGCGCGGGCGTTATCGAGACGACTTTCAAGGAAGAGACTGAAACAGACTTGTTTGGCGAGCAGGCCGTTCTCTGCGGCGGCGTAAGCGCCCTCATTACGGCGGGTTTCGAGACTCTCGTAAAAGCCGGCTACAAGCCCGAAATGGCGTATTTTGAATGCTGCCACGAACTCAAGCTCATTGTAGACCTCATCGTTCAGAGCGGTATTTCCGGAATGCGCTTCTCGATTTCAGAAACTGCAAAATACGGCGACATCACCCGCGGTCCCCGCGTCGTTACCGACAAGACCAAGAAGGAGATGGAGAAAATCCTCAAGGAAATCCAGACCGGGAAATTCACCAAGGAGTGGGTTGCCGAATACAAGGGCGGCTTGAAGAACTACAACAAGCTTCTTGCAGAGGGCGAAAAGCACCTCATTGAGAAGACAGGCCAGCGCCTGCGCTCCCTTATGCCTTGGGCGGCAAAGACCAACATCAAGGGCGCCCAGGCTTCCTACTCGGCTGTTGTTGAAAAGCCGGTAAAGGCGGCAAAGAAATCCGCAAAGAAATAAGAGCGGTGCAATTTGAACAGGTCGGCTTTAAAGTCATTCTTTAAAGCCGGCTTTTTTGTATAAAACGGCGCGTAAAATTTGTATGGACATAATAAGACTTGCGACGAGGGGAAGCCCGTTGGCGTTGGCACAGGCCAATATGGCTGCCGCGTTTTTGGGCGCAAAACTTCCCGGCGTAATATTTGAAATCGTAGAAATAAAAACCACCGGCGACAAGCGTTTGGATTGGTCGCTTGAAAAATTCGGGGGCAAGGGGCTTTTCACCAAGGAAATAGAAGACGCCCTGCTTTCGGGGCAGGCGGATATTGCCGTGCACAGCGCAAAGGATTTGCCTACGCAGTCCCCCGAAGGGCTCTCGATAGCCGGATGCATGCCGCGCGACGCTTGCGCCGACGTTTTGGTTGTGCGCGAAAACATAGCCGTTCCGTCCTTTATAGCAACGGGCAGCCCGCGCCGCAGGGAGCAGCTGAAAAAGATTTTCCCGCAGGCTGTTTGGGGGGAACTTCGCGGAAACGTCCATACAAGGCTAAAGAAACTCGTGTCCGGCGAGGCCGACGCCACAGTGCTTTCGGCGGCGGGGCTTGCGAGGCTTGGAATTGACAAGTACGACGGCGTAAAATTTACCGAATTGAAGCTGGACGTGTGCGTTCCCGCCGTCGCCCAAGGAATTATAGCATTGCAGTGCAGGGATTCCGACGCCGACACTTATGGAAAATTCACCGATTCCGCCGCCAATGAAACGTTTGCCGTCGAGCGCGAATTTCTAAAGGCTTTGGGGGGAGGGTGCCAGTCCGCCTACGCCGCCAACTACGACGGTGAAATATTCAGATTCTTCCACGAACTTACGGGGATTCAGCGCGTAAAGCTTGAAGGCGATTTGAATTCTAAACTTTCCGTTGTGCGCGAATTGGCTTCGGGAATATCTTCGTAAATATTTCGGTGTTTTTATGGGAAATTTAGGCGGCGCATTATAAGAAAATGCCAGTGAAGTTCGGGCGATGTTTTTGCAGCTTAGATTTCGCGCAAAGCGGCAACGCTATAATTCCAGGTTTTGCTGAGGCATTCTTTTTTTGCCGCCGCCAAGATGCAAAGCCGCATGTGCGCAAATGCTAATGCGAATTTGCGCGGATGTATGGCAACTAGCGCGCTTGAATATTCCCGCCCGGAAAAGAATTTCGCATGCCTATGGAGGGAGGCTTGTTTTTTAATGCTTTTGACTATTGGGTCGATTGTTATTTAGCTTTCGTTAGATGGCAAATTTTGGCAAAATATTTTAATCGGACTTCTGCGTTTTGCATATGGAATCCAAGGATAATAATCTATGCTCTCTATAAAAAACGCGCAGCTTGATGGCGGGTGCTATAGAAAAATCGCACGGATTGATAGTGGGCGTTACGGAAAAAAACGCGCAGCTTGATGGCGGGCGCTATAGAAAAAACGCACGGCTTGATAGTGGGCGGAATTTTCTGGCTAACCGTCCAAAGGAAGATTTTCGCGCCGAGTTGTCGAGAAAAGGCGAAAGAGTGTTTTGTCGCTTTATCTTATAGGCGCGCCGTATATGGCGTCAGCGCCCAAATATTCCTCTATTCGAAGCAGCCTGTTGTATTTTGCGGTTCTGTCGCTGCGCGATAGCGAGCCGGTTTTAATTTGCCCGGCGTTTGTTGCGACGGCGATATCGGCGATTGTAGTGTCTTCAGTTTCGCCCGAGCGGTGCGATATTATCGGGGCGTAGGAAGCGCGCTTTGCCATTTCCACTGCGTCCAAAGTTTCGGTTAAAGTTCCGATTTGGTTTACTTTTACCAAAATCGAGTTTGCAACTCCGCGTTCGATTCCCTTTTTCAGATATTGGGTATTTGTAACGAAGAGGTCGTCGCCTACTAGCTGCGTCGATTTTCCCATAGCGTCGGTTATTTTTTTCCAGCCGTCCCAATCTTCATCTGCGCATGGGTCTTCTATTGAGTAAATAGGATATTTAGATTGCAGGCCTTGCAGAAAAGATGCCATGTCTGAGGCGCTCTTTGCGGAGTTGTCCGATTTTTTGAATATGTAGGTTTTTGAGCGGGTGTCGTAAAATTCGCTGGCGGCTACATCCAGGGCTATCATTATATCCCTGCCGAGTTTGTAGCCCGCTTCTTTGACTGCTGCGGCTATGGCCTCAAGCGCGGCTTCGTTTGACGGGAGATTTGGGGCAAAACCCCCTTCGTCGCCGACCGCCGTGGAAAGCGACTTTGCCTTGAGAACTTTTTTTAAGGCGTGAAATGTTTCCGCGCCCATTCGCACTGCCTCCGAAAATGTCGGAGCGCCAACGGGAACTATCATAAACTCCTGAATGTCGATGGGGGCGTCGGAGTGGGCGCCTCCGTTTATTACATTCATCATAGGCACGGGCAGAACGCGCGCGTTTACTCCGCCGATATATCTAAACAACGGCTGTTTGGCCGCTTGCGCGGCTGCCTTTGCCACGGCGAGCGACACTGAAAGAATTGCGTTTGCGCCGAGCTTTTTCTTATTTTCAGTTGCGTCCAAAAGAATCATTGCGCGGTCTATTGCGCATTGGTCGAAAGCGTCCATGCCTATCAGTTCGGAGGCGATTTTTATGTTGGCGTTCGCTACCGCTTTTATGACACCCTTGCCGTTGTAGCGTTTTTTTAAAAATCTGCTTTCATGTTTAAAGCCGGCGTTTTCGTCGCGCAATTCCACGGCTTCGTGTTGTCCCGTAGAGGCGCCGGACGGCACTGAAGCCACGCCGACGGCTCCGCACTCCAATTCGACTTCCGCTTCCACCGTGGGATTGCCTCTTGAATCGAGAATCTCGCGGGCTTTTATGTTCGTTATTTTTGTCATATTTTGCCTTTGCGGATATTATCGTACAAATGGCATTTTGCTAAAATGTTCCGCTTTTGTTTTTCCCGATTCGTCTTTTTTTCCGCGCTTTTGCAAACGATACAAAACTCAAAAAAAATATTGAAACGCGGAGAAATTGATGGTAGCTTTTTTCTGTTACGACGTTGTTAGCATATGCGGTCTCGGATGATTCTGCGCATATGTTTCAACGCGAATTTTATCAACAAAGAATCAAGGAAATATTATGTCAAACAAACCTCTAAATGTAGGAATAGTCGGCGGCGGCTGCGGAGCATTTATCGCACAGCCCCATCAAAAGGCAATTTTTTCGGACGGAACGCGCCGCGTAGTGGCGGGCGCCCTCCATCCAGATCCGGAAATCGCTATGAGCGAGGCCGCAAAATGGCCTTATCCGATAAAGGGATATCCGTCTTATGTGGATATGATTAACGACCAGAAAAATCTTCCCGAAGACGAGCGTTTGGACTATATCCTTATAGTAACCCCGAATTTTGTGCACTTCGACCCTGCAATAAAAGCGATAGAGGCGGGAATACCGGTGATGTGCGAAAAGCCTCTTACTGTCGACCTTGAACAAGCCGACAAGCTTGTAGAGGCTGCGACAGCAAAAGGTTTGCCTTTTGCAGTGGCGCATACGTATCTTGGGCACTGGTCATCGTGGTTCTCCCGCTTCGTTGTTACAAGCGGGCTTCTCGGCGACATCCGCTGGGTTGATTCGAGCTATATACAGGGCTGGCTTGCAAAGAAGGCAGACAAGGAAGGCACAGCTGAGGGCGCCAACTGGCGCACCGACCCGAAGCGTTCAGGCGGCTCCCTTTGCGGCGGAGATATCGGAACACACGCTCTTATGCAGCTGCGTTTCGTAACAGGCTTGGATGTAACGCGGGTTTCTGCGCATCTTGAGACATTCATAAGTAGCAGGCTATTGGACGACCACTTCACAACTTACTGCGAACTTTCCAACGGCGGAAAGGCTATGGTAAGGGCTTCGCAAATTTGCTATGGGCACAAAAACGACTTGTCGATAGAAGTTGTAGGCTCTAAGGGGTCGCTCTATTGGAAACAGGAGCAGTCTGAAAAAGTTACAATTATGCTTCCCGGACAACCAGACAGAGTTTACTGGCGCGGAGACGTTCAGCCCAACGACGGATTTCTCGGAGACGTTCCAGAGGCGCTCCTCAAAGAGCCAAGAATTCCGTCCGGCCACTGCGAAGGGTTCCATGACGCCTATGCGCGCTTGCACCGCGAGTTTGAAAAAGATATCCGCGCGTGGAAGGCCGGCAAGAAATTCTCCTATGAGCACGACAGATATGCGACAGTTCTCGACGGCAGAATGGGCTTGGCGTTTATCGACGCCGCACTCAAGAGCAACGCCAAGCAGGGCGCTTGGGAGGACGTTAAGCTGTCTTAATAATAATTAAATAGGTTTCGCGCGCAAAAGGGCGCGCGAATTTTTTCTTTAAAATTTAACTATAAAAAAAAGGTAAAAATATGGCAAGACCCCTCACACTGTTCCTCGGACAATGGGCCGACATGAAACTTGAAGACTTGGCGCCTTTGGCCAAGAAAATGGGCTATGAAGGCCTGGAAATTCCGATTACCCAAAACCACTTCGATTTTGAAAAAGCCCATGACGAGGCTTATTTGAAAAACCGTTGGGAAATACTCGCCGACAACGGCTTAAACTGCTATGCGCTTTCAAACCATTTGGTCGGGCAATGCGTTTGCGACAATATCGACACCCGCCACAAGGCGATTATCTCGGCTTCTTTGTGGGGGGATGGCGATCCTGAAGGAGTGCGCCAGCGCGCCGCAAAAGAGATGGTTGAAACCGCGCAAATTTGCAAAAAGTTTATGTCGATGCGCCCGAAAAGCCTTGGAGAATCTCCGATTCCTCCGACGGTTACGGGCTTTACTGGTTCTTCCGTCTGGCAATATCTCTATTCTTTCCCGCCGGCTCCGCAGGAAATGATCCAGGCAGGCTACGACGACTTTGCTGAACGCTGGATTCCGATTCTCAACGCATACGATGCCGAAGGGGTAAATTTTGCGCTTGAAGTTCACCCGACGGAAATAGCGTTCGACATCGCAAGCGCGGAGCGCGCCCTTGAGGCGGTTAAATTCCACAAGCGCTTCGGATTTAATTTCGACCCGTCGCACTTTGGCTACCAGGGAGTGGATTATGTGAAGTTTATCCGCAAATTTGGCGACAGAATTTTCCACGCTCACATGAAGGATGTCTGGTGGGGACACGGAAATGGCGAAGCCGGCGTTTTTGGCGGCCATACCGATTTCTGCGATCCGCGCAGGTATTGGGATTTCCGTTCTATCGGCCACGGCGACATCAACTTCGAGGAGGTTATCGTTGCGCTCAACGACATCGGCTACAACGGCCCGCTGTCGGTTGAATGGGAAGACGGCAGAATGGATAGAATCTACGGCGCAACCCAATCCGCAGAGCGCGTGCGCGGTTTTGATTTCCCGCGTTCGACAATTGCGTTCGACTCTGCTTTCGATACTTCAAACCAGTAGTTTCGAGCATCGGGAGGCCGTTTTTGCCGCGGCTAAAAACTTGCCGGTTTTTAGCCGCGGACTGGACTTGAAATATTTCAGGGCGCCGGTAGCACCTCTGTTTTCGAGTTCGGCTGGAAAGCGGCGGCTTCTTAACTGAAATTTGCGCAAGATTAGCGCATTGCGCGACAATTCTGGCGCGGCTGTAGCAGATATTTCGGCCGCGCTTTTTTATATGCCAAATTTCTATGCTAATTATTGATAGTTAATGGTTGACAAATTTTAGCGCGCTTATAAAAATGTAACTATGAAAATAAATAAAACCATATTAGCTCCGTTGCTTGTTTTAAGCGCTTCATATGCTTTTGCGGGATATTTTGCAGATTACAACCTTGAGTCGACTTCAGGTTCATATTCTTGGGGTAATATAGAATGGGTTGATTCCAACGGAGAGCTGTTGGACGGGTATCCGC
>CALXLN010000125.1 GCA_944389215.1 uncultured Opitutales bacterium | reverse complement strand
CTTTCAAAGATCTCTCTCGCCTTCGCCTCTCGAAGCATATCTCTATGCCCCTCCCCGCAAATTTAAAGAGCCGCTCATTACGACAACCTCTTTCCCTTTTGTCAACCGTTTTTTTCCATCTTTTTTTAAAATTTTTAGCGCCTTTATTTCCAACTAGTATATGCGCCGTTTTACAAACTACCATACAAAAAATACTATGTACTCCCGATTTTTTTAAGCCAAAGCCTCGTTTATACAGCTATTGCCGCTCGAAATATCGGAGGAGAATCTTTTTATTTTTGCGCAAAGCGGGCAATCGCTCTAAACGCCGCATAGTTTTTAATATTCGCGCAATAGAGGGAAAGTCTTATTAAAAAATCTGAACATATGTTCTTATATGAACACTTTTCTTCCCAATAGCTTTATTATTTGCCAAACAATCCCCATACTTGCTTTATAAACCAAAAGCACTTTATATGACGGGAAAAACATTATTTTTTTTATTGGCCGCTTGCGTGTGGATATTTTCTCCGGCGGTATCATCCGGGGAATCATCCCATGAAAATAAAAATTATTACAATTACGCAAAATTTGACAATCTTCATTTCGACTATTCAAAAATTGCCCCGCATCCGAGAATATTAATGGGCGAAGAAGAAGAGGCGAATGCGCGTGAAAATTTAAAAACAAACCGGCGCATCGCCCGAATCCACGAAGCCGTTTTAAAATGCGCCGACAGCATCCTGGATTTGCCTCCAAACGAGCGGATACAAACCGGCAGAAGACTTCTTGCCGTATCGCAGGATGTTCTATCCAGAGTATTCATTTTGTCTTACGCATACAGAATGACGCTCGATGAAAAATATTTATACCGCGCAAAGGATGAAATGGAAGCGGCTGCAAATTTTTCAGATTGGAATCCCTCGCACTTTTTGGACACCGCCGAAATGACAATGGCCCTTGCAATAGGATACGATTGGATAGGGGCGAAGCTCCCTGAAGAATCTCGAAAAAAAATAAAAGACGCTATTATAGAAAAGGGGCTAAAGCCTTCTCTAAAAAAAGAAAACGCGGGAGTTTTTCGCGCGGCGACAAACTGGAATTCGGTATGCAATGCCGGAATTTTATTCGGGGCGCTGGCGGTATTTGAAGACGAGCCAAAAACGGCGGTTGAAATAATAGAAAGGACCATTGCCTGCGCACCATTTGTAATGAAGCCGGCGTACTATCCGGACGGAGCCTACCCGGAAGGATATATGTACTGGAACTATGGGACATCGTTCCAAGTTCTTCTATGCGCCGCGCTGGAATCGGCGTTCGGAAACGACGCCGGAATTTCAAAGGCCGCAGGATTTCTGGAAAGCGCAAGGTTCATACAATACATGAGTCGCCCCAGCGGCTATTCCTTCAATTTTGCGGATTGCACCGAAAATCTTCATCCAAGTGAAATTCTGTTTTGGATGGCAAAAAAACTCGACGATTTTTCCGTATTAAAAACTCAAATGATTTTTTTCGACGAGAAAAAGGAGTTTACCCCGACAGCTCCTTCTTTATGGGAAGACAGAAATCCAAAAAAATTATCCTACAAAAATTACTCCCGGCTCCTTCCCTGCTATGTAATATTTGGCCACGATATAGACTTTTCTAAAGTTTCCGCACCTAAAAAAGAGCTCTGGAGCGGGAAAGGGGGAAATCCTGTGGCCCTGGTAAGAACAAATTGGGAAACAGGCAAAGGGCTATATTTGGGAATAAAGGGCGGCAGCGGAAATCTCAGCCATGCGCATCTAGACGCGGGCTCTTTTGTATTCGATGCCCAAGAAACCCCCTGGGCAGAAGACTTGGGCGCGGAAAACTACCACGCAATGGAATCGCGCGGAATATCGCTTTGGACATACAACAACGGTTCGTCCAGGTGGAGTATTTTGCGCTACCACAATACATCGCACAATACCCTAACAATAGACGGGAATGAACATATCTCCGACGCTTTCGCCCCGATTGTAAAAATATTCGACTCGGAAACAAAAAAGGGCGCCCAAATAGACCTTTCAAAAGTACTTGGCCCCAAAGTGAAAAGTGCTATGCGGCAAGCCTATATAGAAAACGGGAAATACGCTGTAATAAAAGATACTTTAGAATCAGATGGGAAACCCGTTCTTTTGCGTTGGAATATGTGTACGTCTGCTTCTGCGTCAATCGACGAGCAATCGAATATTATATTGCTCAATAAAGATGGGAAAAAACTAAAAATTGAAGTAGCCGGCAATCTAAAAACGGACCTTAAAACTTGGTCTGCCCAACCAAAAACGGATTATGAAGCACCTAATAAAGGGAAGATTTTTGTCGGGTTCGAATGCGAGATACCGGCAAATTCTACGGCGGAATTTACTGTTAAACTCATCCCCTGCCCTTTTTAAGGCGAAAGCGCATCCGCTAAATATGCATATTGACTAAAATTTATAATTTCCCATCATTGCGGCTATATGGGAAACATAAAAGCAGACTTGAAAAGCGCGCTTGATTGCGTATTGGATTTTGTCGCGCCCCGTTATTGCGTCTGCTGCGGCGAGGTAAACCCTTGCGGAAAATATAAATATATCTGCCCGGAATGCGAAGAAACTATCCCGCCGTCAAACGGAGCAAAATGTTTAGTTTGTGCCGAAATAATCGGAGACGCATCCCATGCAAATGTAATAGGATGCCCGCATTGCCGCGAGAACCCTCCGCACTTTGGAAGAAGCATGGCTTCCACCGTTTTTGGAGGAGCCATTAGAAAGCTCGTAACAGGATTAAAATACAATTCTTCTGTCCACTACCTTTCGGATATAACGGAATTTATGCGTGAAACTCCAAACTTGGAAGCGTTTTTGCTGGATGCAGTTCTTGTCCCGGTTCCGCTGCACTATACCCGCCGCCTAAAAAGGCCATACAATCAAAGCGAACTTATCGCAAATTGCCTTTTGAAAGCATTTCCCAAATCCAATTGCATCGTTGCAAAACTGCTAAAACGCACCCGCCATACTGAAACACAAACAAGGCTAGGCAAATTTGAGCGGGCGAAAAATATGAAGAACGCGTTTGCATACAAGCAATCCATTCCTATCTCCCACACCACGCGCATTGTGCTTGTAGACGATGTTATGACAACAACCGCAACTCTTTCCGAATGCGCAAATACTCTAAAGAAAAATGGATTTACAAGCATAGACGCATACGCTTTCTCTAGAAGGCTTTAATTTTAAGTGCAACTGAGGTTCGAAACAAAAATGTTCCACGTGGAACATTTTATTTTTTCAACAAAAACCCGATTTTTGCAAAAAACGCCTAAAACCGCCAAAACACCCCTTAAAAACGCTTCGCCCCCTTTGGCAAGGTCTTTGCTTTGCCGCCTCCCAAAAACGTCTTTTAAGGGCAATTTTTAAGGCCGATTTTTTCCAAGTTTTATTAAAATTTAAAAATTCGACGCTTTGCATGCGACCAAAAGAACATTTATGTCCGCAGGCGAAACGCCAGAAATCCTCGAAGCTTGTCCAATTGTCGCCGGCCTTACGGCGCCGAGTTTTTGGGCCGCCTCTATTCTTAAACCTTTTACAAACTTGAAATCCATATCTGGCGGTATTTTTACATTTTCATAAGAGGCGGATTTTTCTATCTGGCGCATATCGCGGTCAAGATACCCCTTATAAACAACCCTGTAAAGTATTTCCTCGCGCGTTTGCGGCGAAAGAGCCTGGAAGGCCCACGGAAGCTTCTGCGCCGCAACTACGCCTTCGCGGCGCAGCATAGCGGCATCGGAAGATTTTTCAATTTTCGCAACCCATTCGTTAACATCGCTGATTTTTTTAGAAATTTTCGCCTTGCGGCCGGCGGGAAGAAGGCCAAGCCTAGAAGCATCGTCAAACAAGCGCAATTCGGCACTTGCGTGGTTTAAGAGCAAGCGGTATTCGGCGCGGCTTGTGAACATTCTATACGGCTCTTTTGTTCCCTTTGTTACAAGATCGTCTATTAGAACGCCTATATAGCTTTGGTGGCGCCTTAAAATAATCGGCTCCAACCCTACAACTTTGGCGGCTGCATTTGCGCCCGCCACAAGTCCCTGCCCTGCAGCTTCTTCGTATCCGCTAGTGCCATTTATCTGTCCCGCGCAAAACAACCCTTCGACAATTTTTGATTCGAGCGTTGCGCTTAGCTGGGTTGGAGGCGCAAAATCGTATTCAACGGCGTAGGCGGGACGCAATACAGCCGCATTTTCCAAGCCTGGAACACTATGTATTATATCCAACTGGACGTCAAAAGGCATCGAAGTGGAAAGCCCGTTAATATACCATTCGTCAGTTCCCCTTCCCTCCGGCTCCAAGAACAAACGGTGTCCGTCCTTGTCGGCAAAGCGCACTATTTTATCCTCTATGCTGGGGCAATAACGCGGCCCGACGCCTTTTATTTCCCCTCCGTACATTGCAGACCGCCCAAGATTTGCGCGTATTATTTCGGCGGTTGAATTGTTTGTGCCGGTTTCGTAACAAACCAGCTGGTCCCTTCCAAATCCTTCAAAATTCCCGTACTTAAGAAATTGTTCCACGTGGAACATTTCGTTTTCCCAAAGAGAATCGTATTCTTTTGCCGTTATTCGCCTGTGTTCAAGCTTTGGAAGCGCAGCGAGCCGTTCGTCTCTGGCAGCTTCCAACAATTTGAGAGCTTTTTCCGAAGTTTTTGGGTCGGAAATATGGCTTAATGAACTCAAATCAGATGCGTCGCGCGTATCGTAAAAAGCAAACAAGCACGGAGGATTGTCGCCGTACTGAATTTCCGTCTTTGAAAAATCTATGGAGGAACCCAGAATTCTCGCCGGAGTTCCAGTTTTAAGCCGCCCGAGTTCTATTCCATTATCAATGAGGCTTCCCGAAAGTTTGCGGGCGGAAAAATCTCCCATTCTTCCGCCTTCCGTTTTGGACGAGCCGACGTGCATTAAGCCTTTAAGAAAAGTTCCCGTTGTAAGAATTCCGGTTTTTGCGAAAAAAGACACCCCTAAATTTGTTTCAACCCCCTTGAAAACGCCGTTTTTGACGATAATCGCCGTAACCTCGGCTTGAAACAAGTCCAAATTTGGAAAGGTTTCCAGGACGCGCTTCATTCTAAACTGGTAGGCTTTTTTATCGCATTGCGCCCTGGGAGCCTGTACTGCGGGTCCTTTGGAGCCGTTTAAAACCCTAAATTGTATACCGGTGGCATCTGCGTTTACCGCCATCTCTCCGCCTAGCGCGTCAATTTCCCGCACTATATGGCCTTTTGCAAGCCCGCCGATGGCAGGATTGCAGCTCATTTGGGCTATTGTGTCCAAATTCCCCGTAAGCAGCAGCGTTTTCAATCCCATTCGCGCGGAAGCAAGAGCGGCCTCGCAACCGGCGTGTCCTGCGCCGCAAACTACTACTGCGTAAGGGTTATTTTCTATAATACCTAACATTGGGCGCATAATTTAACATTTGAAAGAGGCGCGCAAGAAAATTTCGAAGTAAAGGCGAGCAGAAATGTTTGTATATAAATATATAGAAAGGGCAGGGGAATAGGCGGCAAGGAAAAAAAGGTTGACAAGGTTCGGCAAATTTTAAGCGTTAAGAAGTTAATGACGAAATTAAGACTTCGGGAGATGCTAAAAATATCCCTTATTGGAGCTTTTGTCCAACTGGGATGCGCGCCGTCTGCGTTTGCGGCATCGGTAAAGGCGGAATACATTTTTGAAATAGGAGGATTTGGCGTTACAAACTCCATGCTTACAACTTGGATATTCGCCGTTTTGATAATTCTTTTCTTCAGATTCCTGATTCGGGGCGGGGCAAAGCTAATACCGTCAAACGGACAACTTGCCATAGAAGCTATTGTCGAATCGCTTTCTTCAATTCTTGAACCGGTAATGGGGAAGAAGGCGTTTAAAGCGGCTTTTCCTCTGTTGCTTGGATTTTTTGCCTACATCCTAATGATGAATTGGAGCGGCATTCTTCCGGGAGTAGGTTCGATTGGGATTGAAAAGACAGTCGACGGCGCGGAAAAGCTGGTTCCTTTCTTTCGACCTGCGGACACTGACTTAAACACTACGCTTGCGTTGGCCATAATTTCTTTTGTGGCGTGGTTTTATTTTGTAATGAAATATGCTGGCCCGAAGGCGTTTTTATACGATACATTCGGAAATAAAGCCGATAAAAACGACGTGGCTTTGCCTATATACCTTTCTTTGTTTATAGTATTTTTTGCGGTAGGGTGCATAGATTTAATCTCCATAATAATGCGTCTTTTATCGTTGTCATTTCGACTTTACGGCAACTGTTTCGGAGGGGAAGTTCTTCTGGACAATATGCATAATATAGCAGTTGCCCTGCCAAGATTCTTCAGTTGGATAATTCCGATTCCATTTTATTTTTTAGAGGTTTTGATAGGGCTTATACAGGCATTTCTATTTACGCTCCTAACCGCCGTTTATATTGGACTTCTCACGGCGCATGAAGAGTAGCAAGAGAGAATTGGATGTATAAAATCTTCAGAACGCTAAATTTTTCAAAGGACAATTTTAACAAAAAAACAAAAACATCGTAAAACAAACGAGGTAAATATTATGATAGAAATACTCGCAGAAGGTGCAAATCAGATTAGTTCAATAGGCGGCAGCATACAAGGCGCTCTCGGTTGTATGGGAGCGGCATTGGGTGTTGGATTTGTCGGAGCGAAAGCGGTTGATTCGGTTGGACGCAATCCTGGAGCTTTCGGTAAGATAATGGTTATGGGTATCTTGGGTATGGCTCTTGCGGAAGCGGTTGCCTTTTATTCGCTCTTTTTGGGCAAATAGTCGCGAAAGATGCACTTTATAATGGCAACGGGCGAAAGCCCATTGGCGTTCTTGACGCAGTTTGGCGTAGAATGGCAATTGCTGGTTAGCCAAGCAATATCATTTGCCTTGGTTTCGGCTGCTTTATATTATTTTGCCTTTAAGCCTGTCATTGCCAAAGCCCAAGAGCGCCGTCAAATAATAGAGAAGGGTCTAAGCGACGCCGAAAACGCGCGCAAGCAGCTTGAATCATCCGAAGCCGAAGCTTCAAAAAAATTGGCGCAAGCAGCCTTGGAAAGTTCCGAGATTTTGCGCCGCGCCGGGGACGACGCGAAGCGGACGATAGAGCGCGCCGCCGAAGAAGCCGCCGCAAAAGCCGCCGACATCCAGGCGCGCGCCGAGGCGCAAATTGAAGCGGAAAAATTGAAAATGCGCGAAGAATTGAAGGCAGAACTTTCCGCGCTTGTAGTGAAAGCCGCCGAATCGGTCGTGGGCGAAGTTTTGACCCCCGAACAACGCGGGAAGCTTGCAGAACTTGCCGCAAAAAAACTGGGAGAAACGCGTTAGGTGAATATAAAAGCGCAAATAAAAATTTTGCTTAAAGAGTCGTTTGGAAAGGACGGCTTGATTGACGCCGAGCGGGTTCGGGCGGCGTGCGATTACATTCAACAATCGTTTCCGGACGACAAAAAAATCCAGGCTTTAAAGCGTTATTTGCGCGCTTTGCTTCCGGAGCTCGCGCGGGAAAACGTTTTAATTGAAACCTCAGGAAACGTAAGCGATGAAATCTTCGCGCGGTTAAAAGAATTCGCAAAAACCAAGACATCCCGCCAAAACCTGCGTTTTCAAAATCAAATAGACGAATCCCTATTGGGCGGCGTGCGCATAACCTGCGCGGACACAATATGGGAAGTGTCGGCAGCAGACGCGTTAAAATCGATACTTTAGCAACAGGATACAGCCTCCAAGTGAAAATTTAAGAAGATGAACGAAATATTGAATGAAATCAGCCGGCGCATATCGGAAATTGAAAGCGCCAACCGCAAGAGCAACGTGGGAAAAATAACGTCGTTGGCAGACGGCATCGCCCATTTGAACGGATTGAGTGAAGTCATGTATAATGAAATGATTTCCTTTGACGGCGGTGTATTCGGAATCGCCTTAAACTTGGGCGAGGACGAAGTTGGCTGCGTGCTTTTGGGAGACGTTTCCAATCTGAAAGAGGGCGACGAAGGCAGAACTACCGGAAAGCTTCTCAGCGTGCCGGTGGGAAAAAATCTCTTGGGCAGGGTAGTGGACGTATTGGGAAGGCCTATTGACGGGAAAGGCGAAATATCCGCAACTGAATATTATCCCGTTGAAAAGATAGCCCCTGGAATACTTCCGCGCAAATCCGTCAATCAGCCGCTGCAAACGGGAATTCTTGAAATCGACGCAATGATTCCCATAGGCAGGGGACAGCGCGAACTTATCATAGGCGACCGCTCGACCGGAAAGACGTCGATTGCGCTTGATACGATAATAAACCAAGCCCGCATAAACCGCGAGGGGTTAAGCAGCGGAGATCCCGATTTTCGCCCAGTTTATTCTATTTACGTTGCAATAGGCCAAAAAAACGCCAACATTGCCCGCACCATTCAGCTTTTGGAAAAGCACGGAGCGCTGGAATATACAATTATAGTGGCGGCATCAGCTTCAGAAAACGCCGCCAATCTTTACATAGCTCCCTATTCCGGATGCGCAATGGGCGAATGGTTCATGCAAAACGGAATGGACGCCTTAGTTGTTTATGACGACCTTTCAAAACACGCCGCCGCCTACCGCCAAGTTTCGCTTCTGTTAAAACGCCCGTCGGGGCGCGAAGCGTATCCCGGGGACGTTTTTTACCTGCATTCGAGACTATTGGAGCGCGCCGCCCGCCTGAACGAAAAAAACGGCGACGGCTCTCTTACTGCTCTTCCGATAATTGAAACACAGCAAGGCGACGTGTCGGCATACATACCCACTAACGTCATATCCATCACCGACGGCCAGATATTTTTGGAAACCGACCTTTTCAACCAAGGCGTAAGGCCGGCAATCTCGGTAGGAATATCGGTGTCGCGCGTAGGCTCTTCGGCTCAGATAAAGGCTTTCAAACAGGTTGCCGGAAAATTAAAGGGCGAATACGCCCAATACAAGGAGCTTGCGGCTTTCGCGCAGTTCGGTTCGGATCTTGACGCTAGAACCAAGGCTATAATCGACAAGGGAGACAGGCTTGTAGAGGTTTTAAAGCAAAATAACAATTCCCCGCTGTCCGCCGACCTAGAAATCGCCGTGCTTTGGGCTCTGCAAAATTCGGTGTTCGACGACATAGAAGTAAAGAAAATTTCCGGCGCCGTCGAACAGTTGAAGAATTATTTAAAAGCCAACGCCAAGGAGACTTTGGAAAAAATACTAAAAGAAAAATCCATAAGCGAAGATATTTCCGAAGAACTTAAATCGGCCTGCCAAACTTGGCGTAAAACATTTGCATAATTTGCGATGAAAGGAATGCGCGAAATTCGAAACCGCATAAAGGCGGTAAAAAGCACGGGACAAATAACCCACGCGATGGAGCTTGTCGCTGCTTCAAAAATGAAAAAAGCCCAGCATTTGGCGGAGGCGGGCAGGGCGTATGCGGTTTTGCTTATGGATCTCACGCAAATGGTGGGAATCGGCGCAAAAAGCCAAATTAACGACTCTTCCGTCGAAACTAAAAGCTCCAAAAGGCTCATTATTGTATTTTCTACCGACAAGGGGCTTTGCGGCGGCCTCAATACAAATTTATTTCGCGCAATAAGCGAAATCAAGGATGAGAATGTCGGATTCATAGCTGTCGGCAACAGGGCGGCGCGCTTTTTGGCGCATGCAAAGCGCAATATGCTGGCAAAGTTTAGCATTAGCGACCACGTAAAGTTCTCCGAAACCCGCAGAATAGCCAGCGCTGCTATAAAATTGGCAAAAGACGGAAAATTCGGTTCTATCGAAGTTTTATATTCCCTATATGTAAATACGTTGAGACAAGAACCGACCCTTGTAAAGATAGCGCCGGTGGACAACCTCGAAATTTTCATAAACCGTTTGAGAAATTCCTACAAGCTTACCACGCAAGAGCGCCCGCACGAAGACAGAATGATGAATTTTGAACCATCTATTGAAGAAATACGCAAGGAACTTCCGTCGTACTATATAAATCAGGCAATTTATCATATGGCGCTCGATGCAAAGGCCTCGGAGCACTCGGCGCGAATGGTTGCAATGAAGTCCGCAAGCGACAACGCCGACAAACTTGTGCAATCGCTCACCATGGAATACAACAAAGCCCGCCAAAATGCTATAACAACGGAAATCATTGAATTATCCGCGGCGGAGCAAATTTCGGAATAAAAATTTAAAAAAAACGCAAAAATATGGCAATCGGAACTGTAACACAAGTAATTGGAGCGGTAGTAGACGTAAAATTCCCGCTCGACGCTATCCCCGCTATTTATAACGCTTTAAAAGCTAAAATTAGCTTTGCAGGCACTGAAAGGCATATAACTTTGGAGGTACAGCAGCACTTGGAAGACGGCGTTGTAAGAACCGTCGCAATGACATCCACTGAAGGATTGAGGCGCGGTTCGCCAGCTGAAGACACTGGCTCTCCGATTACCGTTCCAGTTGGAAACGCCACTTTGGGAAGAATATTTAATGTTACGGGAGATCCCGTCGACGAAAAAGGAGAAATGACATCCTGCCAGCGCCTTCCTATACATCGCAATCCCCCGCCGCTAGTCGACCAAAGTACTCGCGCCGAGATTCTTGAAACTGGAATAAAACCCATAGACCTAATATGCCCATTTTTGAAGGGCGGAAAAGTCGGCGCTTTCGGCGGGGCGGGAGTTGGAAAAACCGTAGTCATAATGGAATTAATCCACAATATGGCTAAAGAACACGGCGGTGTTTCCGTATTTGCCGGTGTCGGAGAACGTTCGCGCGAAGGAAACGACCTTTATGGAGAAATGAGCGAATCCGGAGTTATAAACCAAAGCGAACCGGAAAAATCAAAAGTAGCGCTCGTATACGGCCAAATGAACGAGCCTCCGGGAGCCCGTATGCGCGTGGCTTTATCGGCGCTTACGATGGCAGAGTATTTTCGCGATACGCAAGGCCAAGATGTATTGTTGTTTGTCGACAACATATTTAGATTTTCACAAGCTGGAAGCGAAGTCAGCGCCTTGTTGGGACGTTCTCCGTCGGCCGTAGGATACCAGCCTACTCTCGCTCAGGAAATGGGAGAGCTTCAAGAGAGAATCACTTCCACAAAAAAAGGGTCGATTACATCGTTCCAAGCTGTTTATGTTCCGGCAGACGACCTAACAGACCCAGCTCCGGCAAATACTTTCTCGCACTTGGACTCTACGATAGTTCTAGACCGTTCAATAGCGGCTTTGGGAATATATCCGGCTATAGACCCCCTGGCGTCAACCTCCAATGCTCTTTCTCCGGATATCGTTGGAGAAGAACATTTCAAAGTTGCCCGCGGCGTCCAGCAAATACTGCAAAAATACAAGGAACTTCAAGACATCATTGCTATTTTAGGCATAGACGAACTTTCCGACGAAGACAAACTTTTGGTTGCGCGCGCTAGAAAAGTTCAAAAATACCTTGCCCACCCAATGCACGTTTCAGAAGTATTCAGCGGAATTCCCGGCGTATATGTTCCTGTTTCGGAAACAATCAAAGGATTTAAAATGATTCTCGACGGAGAGTTGGATTACATTAACGAAAACGACTTTTACAACAAAGGCTGCATTCAAGAAGTAATCGACGCTTACGAGAAAAATAAGGATAAATAAAATGTCCATTGCTTTGGAAATAATAACGCCCGAAGGCGTGGCTTGGTCGGATAAAGACATAGATTCTGTCGTGCTTCCGGCTTTGGACGGAGAAATAGAAATTCTTCCGGGACACATACCGTTGATAACCATATTAAACGCTGGAAGAATAGGAATAAAGCGCGGCGGAAACGAGGAAGATTTAGCCATAGACAAAGGGTACGCAAGATGCATGGGCGACGTTATATCAGTCTTGACCGAAGCTGCGATTGAAGTTGAAGACATAGATTACGACGCCGTGGAAGACGCCAAAAACGAAGCCCTTAAAGCGATTGAGCAGGCGAAACTTAAAAAGAATTTAGACGAAGTTGAAATTGAAAGACTTGAAGCAATAGCCCGTTTTTCAATAGCCCAATTGTTGGCAAAAGGAAAGAGATAGTTTTTATCTTTTTTTAAGAAATAATCTTTTTTTGCGCTTCGTAGTAAGTTGCAAAAAAATAGACGCTTGCGCTTATTTGTTTAACTAAATAAACAAGCAAAACAATTGCGTTTAGAAACATCCGCCATAAATAAATACGCTTAAGTTAAGGCTTAACTTCCAAATACATACTGACGTACGCGGATAAAAAAAGTCTAGATGGAGCCAAATTTAATTATGGTTAAAATAATAGATAAAAGCATTTGGGAGTTTTTTTGCTTTTCGGGAATGTCTTATATAAAATATAAATATATTTATTTAAAAATCAGCCGTATTATTATGAGGTGTAAATAACTGCAATAACTTTATATAAAATTGTAATACATAGGTTTGCAAAAAATAAATCTGTAAAAAAGATCTTAGCAAAATGCAGACAAATCTAAGTTATATACATATTCACAAATTGTTGTTTATTTATCTACCTGTTATTAACAGTATTATTTACAATAAAAGGCGTAAAAATTTTTATATTGCCATATGTAATAGATAGAAATGCGCGTCTAAATATTTGCTTTAAAAAAAGCTAAATTTTCCGCCAAAATAATTTTGTTTTTCACCGTGTTAAACAAAATTATCGGAAATAGAATCAAACGATTGAGAAGCGGAATCGGGGGATTTAAAATTCGATTTTTTAAACAAAAAAATGTTGCAAAAGAAAAAGCCTTAGTGCGATAATGTTTAAAATGGATTTACGCGCAAATTAGCGCGATAAGCACAAAGAATATACCCGTTTGCCGCAAAGCGCGGCGATGGAAGTAATTTGCATTTATGAGCGACACATCAACCTATAAAAAAATCTTGGAAAAATACGAGTCCAAGCGGGAAAATCTCGTTACGGCATTTCAAGATATTCAGGAAGCTGAAGGTTTCATATCGCCTGAAGCCATTGCGGAAGTTTCCAAATATTTTGATATCTCACGCGCAGACGCGTATTCGGTTGTCAGTTTTTATGCGCAGTTTAAATTCAGCAAACCCGGCAAGCACACAATAAAAGTGTGCAAAGGCACAGCTTGCCATGTCCGCGGTTCGGGAAATTTGCTTTCGGCGCTTGAGGAACGCTTGGGAATAAAGGAGGGCGAAACTACATCGGACGGTTTGGTGAGCCTTGAACGCGTAGCTTGCCTTGGCGCTTGTGCGCTTGCTCCTGCGATGGTTGTGGATGAAAAAGTTTACGGGAGAGTAACTTTGGCGGAATTGGATAAGATTTTGAAAGGGCTGAAGTAATATGGAAATTTTACAGAAGCAAAGAGACGAAGCCCAAAAAGTTTGGGAAGATTTTTCATCCGGCAAAAAAGCGCGCGTCATGGTAGGGGCTGCGACATGCGGAAGAGCTGCGGGCGCGCTCGACGTCATAGACGCCTTTAAGGCGGAATTGAAAGCGCAAGGATTGGAAAGCGACGTTGATGTGGTAGAAACCGCATGCATAGGATTGTGCTACGCCGAACCCTTGGTAGAAGTTCGCAGGGCTGGCGAACCTTCGGTTTTGTATTCCCGCGTAAGCCCAAAGGATGTGGGAAAATTGGTAAAGGAGCATTTGATAGAGGGAAATCCCGTAATTGCAAAGGCTGAAGCCGTTATGGCGGATTCCGAATACAAGGGAATAAAGCCGTTTTCCCAGCATCCCATGATAGCGTTGCAAAAACGCATAGTTTTGCGCAATTGCGGCGTCATAAATCCGTCGAGCTTCGAACATTATTTGGCCCGCGGCGGTTACAAAGGCTTGGAGCGCGCATTTTCCATGACGCCAGAGGAAGTAATCGAGGAAATGAAGGCAAGCGGGCTTCGCGGGCGCGGCGGAGCAGGCTTCCCGACGGGCGTCAAGTGGGGCTTTGCGCGGGCGTCAAAATCGGATGAGAAATACATAATTTGCAATGCCGACGAAGGCGATCCGGGCGCATTTATGGACCGCTCTGTTTTGGAGGGCGATCCCCATAGCGTGATAGAAGGGTTGATGGTAGCCGGATACGCCATAGGCGCAAAACACGCTTATATATATGTGCGTTCGGAGTATCCCCTTGCGATAGAGCGTTTGCGCACGGCGATATCCCAAGCCGAAGCCGCCGGACTCTTAAAGCGCAAACTTGAAAACGGATTTGAATTTGAAATAAAAATTAAGAAGGGTTCGGGAGCGTTCGTCTGCGGCGAGGAAACTTCGCTGATGGCGAGTATCGAAGGTATGCGCGCAATGCCGCGCCCCAAGCCTCCGTTTCCCGCAAACAGCGGCTTATTTAAAAAACCGACGAACATCAACAATGTCGAGACTCTCGCCGCAGTCAGTTCCATAATGCGCGACGGCGCCGCAAGCTACGCCGCGCTTGGTTCTGAAAAGAGCAAAGGCACAAAGACGTTTTCCCTTGCCGGCAAAATTCAGCGGACCGGACTTATAGAAGTCGAATTCGGAATGAAACTCGGCGACATAATAAATTCCATAGGCGGCGGATGCGCCGACGGAAAAAAATTTAAGGCCGTCCAAACCGGCGGCCCGTCCGGCGGTTGTCTTACCATAGAGCATATGGATTTGCCTGTCGACTACGAAAGTTTGGGCTCGGTGGGTTCTATCATAGGCTCGGGCGGAATGGTTGTTATGAATGAAGATTCCTGCATGGTAGATGTGGCAAAATTTTTCGTGGGCTTTACCGAAAACGAGTCTTGCGGCAAATGCATACCTTGCAGAATGGGAACGCAGCATATTCACGCCATACTCGAAAAAATAACTTCCGGCGAAGGCGAAATGGAGGATATTGAGCGCCTCAAAAAAATAGCGTTTACCATGAAGCAATCGTCGCTGTGCGGGTTGGGGCAGACGGCTCCGAATCCGATTTTGACGACTTTAAGGTACTTTGAGGACGAATACATTGCCCACATAAAGGAAAAGCGCTGTCCTGCGCAGGCTTGCGCAAAAATGGTGCATTATTTTGTGGACGCGGAAAAATGCACTGGGTGCACGATATGCGAACGCGTATGTCCCACGGGAGCAATTTCGGGCGGCCTCAAAAAGCCGCACACAATCGACGCGCAAAAGTGCATATCTTGCGGCGCGTGTTTCCAAAACTGCCGTTTCGGCGCAATATTAAGAAAATAAATTTATGAACACTTTTAAACTTACGATTGACGGAGTAGTGGTCGAAGCGGAACAGGGAATGACCGTTCTGCAGGCGGCAAAGCGCGCCGGGCTTTTCATACCTTCGCTCTGCGCGCACGACGAACTTTCCCCCTACGGGGCATGCCGGCTTTGCGTTGTGGAAATAGACGGAATTCGCGGAACTCCGACTTCATGCACTACGCCTGCAGCCGAGGGTATGGTTGTGCGCACAAACACCGAACAACTGCAGACGCAGCGCCGCCGCACTATCGAGCTTATGATGAGCGGCCATCCGTCCCCGTGTTTTAGCTGCGATTCGCGCGAGGATTGCGAGGTGGAAAAATCAACTCCCACAAAAGCCGGGATAGCCACGCGTTGCGGCGCGTGTTCAAACCGTCCGGGCTGCGAATTGCGGGGAGTTGCAATGGGCAATTTTACGCGCGATATAGACCTTCCGCTGCTGTATTCGATAGACAAAATAGAGCGCGACGACCCGTTTATAGACAAAGACCACAATCTTTGCATTCTTTGCGGCAGATGTTTCCGTACATGTGAAAAAATACACGACAAGCCCGCAATCAGCATTGCAAACCGCGGCAAGAAAGCGAAAATTTCCGTCGAGTTCGGCAAGGCTTGGAGTTCGGAGGAATGCCGTTTTTGCGGAACATGCGTCGACGAATGTCCTACGGGCTGCTTGACCGACAGATGGGGAAAATGGTTTGGCGTGCAGGACAGTCTTGTAGAAAGCGTCTGCACGCTTTGCCCCAACCACTGCAAACTAATGTTGAAAGTAAAGCAGGGCAAGATAATCGGCGCAAAGATGCTGGCTTTGAAAAAAGAGAACGCAATTTGCGCCCTCGGAAAATTTGGAATAGCGCAAATAGTAAATTCTCCGCGCAGAATTTCGCGCATGCAGGTAAAGGTCGGCAGCGAGCAAATACCTTCGTCATTTGAGGACGCTGTTGCTAAAATAAAATCCTTATTTGAAGAGTCGGCCGGCGGCAAACTTGTGATATCTTCGCGCGACGCCTATGTCGAAACCCGCAGAGGTTTGAGGGCGCTTGCGAAAAAGTACGGCGCTGACTTTGTGGAACTTGCCGGCAACGCCGAATCGCTCGATGCGCAAACTCTTTCAAAGATTGAAAACGGCGAATATGAAACGGTTTTAGTTCTTGGGAATTGGCTTTCCGCCGAAGCCGCAAGCAAAATAAAGCATTTGATAGTTGCCGACTTTGCAAAATCGGCGGCCCAAAAATTTGCGGATGTTGTTCTTCCGCTTTCAATCGTCGGCGAAACATCTGCAACTGTCGCGGGCGCGGACGGCAAACCCCTTGGGTGCGCAAAAGCTTCGGAGCCCGCCTTGGACCGCCGCGCAACGTTTGAATATTTAAACGCGGTTATCGGCGACTTTTCCGGCGGAGATTTTGAACTGGAAAGCCTTGCAAAAGATTTTGCGTCGCCGGCTTTAGACAAGAAAAACCTTCCGAATAAATTCTTGGGGCACTATTTGAGCGACTTTGCCCCCGACCTTTTGAAATTGGGGCTGAAAAAATCTCCGGAAGCCGCGGAAATTGAGAATTCAAAAAACGGCTTCGAGATTCTCGAAAAGAAAATGCTAGTTCCCAACTTTCACTCAATAAAAATATCCGCGCCCGACGCCGCAAAATACGTAAAACCCGGACAATTTGCGATATTGATGGCAAATGCCAACAGCGAGCGCTCGCCGTTTACAATCATAGATTGGGACGCAAAAGAAGGCTGGATTGAATTTATAGTCGAGGAAGTCGGACGCTCCAGCTCTGAATTAGGCTCCTTGAAAAAAGGCGACCGCATAGCGGTTATGAGCGGGCCATTGGGTACTCCCGTAGATTTGGAAAATTTTGCCCCCGGTTCTTCGGCGCTATTGCTGGGCGGTTGTTACGGAATCGGAGCAATATATTCCATCGCGCGCGCTCTAAAAGAAAAAGGCGTAAAAACCACATGCGCGATAGAAGCTTCCACATCCTATATGCTTTACTTTAAGGACAAACTCGCGGCGGTTGCCGATAAGCTTATCGTAAAAACTCGCGACGGAACCGAAGGCACAAAGGGCGGATGTTCCGACGTGCTTGCGGAAATCGGGGCAAATTTCGATTCGATAATTGCCATCGGATGCGTGTTTATGATGAAAAAATGCGCGGAATCCGCGCCGAAAGACGATTCTAAAACGCAACTTTGCGCGTTGAATCCGATAATGGTCGACGGAACCGGAATGTGCGGCGCTTGCCGCGTAAATGTCGGCGGCGAAACAAAATTCGCGTGCGTCGAAGGGCCGTTCTTCCCGCTCTTGAAAGTCGATTTCAAAGAGTTGGGCAAGCGCAGAACCGCGTACAAGCTTTTGGAAATAGAGGCGATGCCGCGCCATATAGGCGGAAGGTGCCACTCTTAATTGGAGACTTTTAACATGGCCGAAGAAAAAGTAAGAAAAACGAGAGCGTCGGGACTTCCGCGTTTGGTTATGCCGGAGCAAAATCCGGTGCGCCGCGCGACAAACTTTGAGGAAGTTCCATACGGAATCAGCTTGGAAGTCGCTATGGACGAAGCCAGCCGCTGCCTGCGTTGTCCCAAACCGCGCTGTATGGCTGCTTGTCCCGTAAATATAAACATACCGCAATTTATCGCCGAAATCGCCGAGGGCAATCCGCAGGCGGCCGCCGAAA
The DNA here is from genome assembly GCA_944389215.1 of uncultured Opitutales bacterium. Classification (GTDB taxonomy): domain Bacteria; phylum Verrucomicrobiota; class Verrucomicrobiia; order Opitutales; family Intestinicryptomonadaceae; genus Merdousia. The sequence goes on along the minus strand of CALXLN010000125.1, from coordinate 1,398 downwards.
AACTTAAGACGCAAACAGCGTTGCCCGCCGTTTGCGGCAGAGTATGCCCGCAGGAGCTTCAATGCGAGGGCAGTTGCGTGCTTGGTTTGCGCGGGCAGCCAGTGGCAATCGGAACGTTGGAACGCTTCGCGGCAGACTATGTGCGCCAGAACAAACTTGACAAACTTCCAGAAAAGGCAGCGCCAACAGGAAAAAAAGTTGCGGTTATCGGTTGCGGTCCCGCGGGAATAACTGCCGCCGCTGATTTGGCTATCGCCGGCCACGAAGTTGAAGTTTTTGAGGCCCTGCACTTGCCCGGCGGAGTGTTAATGTACGGCATACCGCAATTTAGGCTCCCAAAGGAAATTGTCGCCCACGAAGTCGAACAGCTGAAAAAGTTGGGCGTAAAAATTCATTTAAACTACCTAATAGGCAAACTCGAGAGCGTCGACCAGCTTATGAAAGAGGGTTTTGACGCAATATTTATAGGTTCGGGCGCGGGATTGCCGATGTTCCTCGGAATTCCCGGAGAAAACAGCGTGGGAGTTTTCTCTGCGAACGAATTTTTGACGCGCTTTAATTTAATGAAGGCGTACGATTTCCCGAATCACGCAACAACCCCCATTCACGCCAAGCATATAATAACAGTGGGCGGCGGAAATGTCGCAATGGATTCGTCCCGCACGGCGCTGCGCATAGGCGCAAAATCGACGCTCGTCTACCGCCGTGCCCGCGAACAGATGCCCGCCCGCAAAGAGGAGGTACACCATGCCGAACAAGAAGGCGTGGATTTGCAGCTCTTGACAAATCCCAAACGCGTAATAGCCGACGAGAACGGAAAGGTAATTGCGTTGGAGTGCGTAAGAATGGAACTTGGCGAGCCTGACGAATCCGGGCGCCGCAGTGTAACGGAAATTTCTGGAAGCGAATTCCAAATACCGTGCGATGCGATTGTCGTTTCCATAGGAAACAGGCCCAACCCGCTTATTCCAATGACCTGCAAGTCGCTTGCGACAACTCGCAAAGGCACTCTTGAGGTGGATCCGGAAACACTGCAGACTTCTATGGCAGGCGTGTTTGCAGGCGGCGACGTTGTAAGCGGAGCAGCTACTGTAATAAGCGCGATGGGGCAGGCTAAAAAGGCGGCGGCCAACATAAATAAGTATTTGAGAGGCGAACCCTTAAAAGATGAAGCCGCGCCTTCTGCTCTCTAACGACGACGGCATTACTTCGCCGTTTTTGCCGCCGTTTGCTAAAGCGCTCTCGCAGGTTGCGGACGTGGAGGTTGTAGTTCCCGCCAGCGAACAAAGTTGGATTGGCAGGGCATACAGCCGCCACTCCGAGCTGTTGGTTAAAGAGGTCGAAAAGTTTGGAGTCGCTTGCCGCACAGTTTCGGGAACTCCGTCGGATTGTGTAAAT
>CALXLN010000124.1 GCA_944389215.1 uncultured Opitutales bacterium | reverse complement strand
ATTTCCCGCTCGCACAAAATCTACAAGTCTGATTCGGGACTAATTTCGATTACGGGCGGCAAATGGACAACCTACCGCGCTATGGCAGAAGACGTCGTAAACGTTGCGGTAAAACAGGCAGCTCTGGACGCCAAGCCCTGCGCCACCGCAAATTTGAAGCTGCACGGCTACCTAGAAAACCCCGACCGTTCCGGATGGGACTACGTTTATGGTTCGGACATATTCAAAATAAACGATATAATTTCAAACGAGCCCGGCGCCGGAGAGCCGATTCACCCCAAATATCCGTTTAAAGCCGCCCACGTTATATTTGCCGCCCGCAACGAGCTTGCGCAAACAGTGGAAGACGTATTGGCAAGGCGCGTGCGCCTGCTATTTCTAGACGCCCGCGCTGCAAAGGAAGCCGCGCCGAAAGTAGCAGAAATCCTGGCAAAGGAACTCGGCAGGAATAAAGATTGGGAAAAAGCCCAAGTAGAAGACTTCATAAAACTCGCCGACGGATATATTCTGGAAGACTGACCAGGCTCCCTTTCCGTCCAAATAGATTAACGCAATCTATCCCCTGAATCTGGGCTAAACTGGTTCTTGGCGCTGCACGCCCTGCAATGGGGGCAATGCTTATTTTGCCGTCCGCGCCCCTGGCGGCAAGGTCATGGATGTTTTGCGTCAGAATTGCGGATGTTTTGCGCAACCACGCGCCGCCGCATAAAATTTCTTTTGAGATACGAAAAAACTTGAATTGCGAACTCAAAAAAGGAAACTGAAAGAAATCTCCTGCAATCTATGTCAAACGACGACGACATTCTAGAAGCCCAGAGCGACCGCGGATATTCGCTTTACGATTTGGTGGTGCTGGCCGACGAAGGCGAGCTCGACAAAATCGACTCTCAAATGCTTCTCGAGACGAGCCCGCATATTGTCGCCGTCTTTTTAGAGCGACTGGACGTAGACACGCAAAGAAATATCCTGCGCCGATTTGCGCCGGAAAAGATTTCGGAAATAGTCTCCGAAATGGATCCGGACCAATCCGCCGAACTCGTGTCGGAAATGCGCGAACACCGCGCAGTATCCGTATTGAACGAGATGGAACCGGACGACGCCGCCGACATCGTCCGCGAGCTGGAAGAAGAAGACCGGGACAGACTTCTCAAGGGAATGCAAAAGGCGCAGCCCGAATCCGCCGAAAGCGTGCGCGAACTTCTGGAATACCCAGCCGACACCGCGGGTGCTATAATGAATCCGCACGTGGCGACCTTGCGGGACACACTTACAGTCGACGAAGCCATTTCGGCTGTCCGCAGAATGCGCGACGAATATGAAAACATCTACTATCTGTACGTGGTGGATGCCGACGACGCCCTCCAAGGAGTGGTGTCTATGCGGGGGCTTTTGCTGGCTCCGCGAGGCTCGCGCGTGGCGGATATAATGCGCACAAATTTAATAGGGCTTCTGGCGCCGACAATGGACAAGGAAGTTGTTGCGCACATTATGGCGGATACGAACTTCCACACTCTTCCCGTCGTAGATTCAAACAACGAGCTTTTGGGAATAATCACCCACGACGACGTTCTCGACATTATGCGGGAAGAGAGCACCGAAGACTTCCAAAAACTCGCCGGCGCCGGCGCCGACGAAGGGCTGTTCGACCCGCTTTCGACAAGCATAAAACAGAGAACCCCGTGGTTGCTGGTAAATTTGATAACAGCGTTTATAGCGTCTTTTGTGGTGGGAATGTTCGACACGAATATAGCGGTGCTTCCGCTGCTCGCCGTGTTTATGCCGATTATCGCGGGAATAGGAGGCAATACCGGCGCCCAGACGCTAGCGGTTACAGTGCGTTCGCTGGCGCTTGGAGAAGTCGGAATTTTCGACATGCGCAACGTTTGCATGCGCGAAACCGCAAAAGGACTTATTAACGGAATTTTTATAGGAGCCTTAGGAGGCGCAATTGCGTTCATAACAACATCAAGAATCGATTTCGCGGTTATCGTGTGGGTCGCAATGCTTATAAATATGGGGCTGGGAGGATTCATGGGAAGCTTTATCCCCTTTACGCTCAAACGCATGAACTTGGATCCCGCCTCGGGCTCTTCTATATTCACGACCGGAGTTACGGACTCCGGCGGATTTTTCATTTTTCTCGGGCTGGGTTCCATCTTTCTCATTTAAAATATCCCTCCAAGACGGCACCGCATTGCCCATAAGCGCACTGCCTTACTTGCATCACCGGATTTGGGCGCAGGTAGCCGATATTTATACTTGACGGATAAAGCAAACTAATCGAAAATAATAAAACAATTATCGGCGATACGGTTTTGCGCCACATATTAGAGATACCTATTAAAATTGTAGTTAATGAAGGTAATAGACTCAAAAATTTTAGACAGCGGATTTGAAGAATTCGGACGGCTGGAATTTCTGAACAGAAACCTCGCCGACATGGCGGTGAGAAATCTTTCCAAATCAACCTGTAAAGAGCACATATACGACTATTCGTTAAATAGACATGTCGATAGGGGAACGACATTGGCCGTAGCGTTGGCGCTGAAAGACTACATACTAAAAAAATTTCCGGACGAAGATAGAATCGGAGTCGCGCTGCCTTCTTGCTTTCCCGGGGTGGTCGTAAACTTAGCCATTCAGATGGCGGGCAAATCCAGTGTAAACGTCAATTTTACAATGGGCCCCGAAGCCGCCAAAGCCTGCTTGGACCGCGTAGGTATAAAGTGCATAATCGGCTCAGACAAAATCAGGGAAAAAGTATCTTCGCATTCGCCCGATTATCCGTGGACGGACAATTTTTACGACATCGGAAAAATTCTTAAGGAAATCGGCAAAAAAGGAGTCCTGCCCAAACTTTTAGCCGTGCGTCTATTGCCTGGATGGCTGTTGTCGAAGATATACAAAATTCCTGCGGAAGGCGGCGAGAAGGAGTCGTCGATAATATTCACAAGCGGCTCGGAAGGATTGCCCAAGGCTGCAATTCTAACGCACCGCAACATCATGGCGAATTCTATGCAAATGTGGCAGCTGGGGATAATAGACGGAACCGACACACTGCATGCGAACCTTCCTCTTTTCCACAGTTTCGGGCAAACAATACAAGTTTGGTTTTCATCTATTTTCGGAGTGCGCAATGTGTGCGTGCAAAGCCCTCTTGAAGTTCAAGCCAACTTGGACGCCATGCGCAAGGGCCGCTCCACGATAATGATAAGCACGCCAACTTTCTTGCGCTCTTATTATAAAAAAGGTTCTCCGGAAGACTTTGCCACAATGCGAGGAGTTATTGGCGGCGCCGAAAAAACTCCGGACGGATTCATAGAAATGTGGCGCGAAAAATTCCCCAAAGTTTTCTATTGGGAAGGATACGGCCTCACAGAAGCGTCTCCGGTTGTGTGCGTCAATCTGCCGCCGAATTTAAAAAGGGGGAAATTCTGTCCGCAACCAAGCCGCACAAAGGCGAAATCTGTGGGAGAAATGTTTCCCGGAATGCAAAGCGCCGTCAGCGACCCGGACACAGGCGAATTCCTTCCCATTGGACAAACGGGACTTCTTAATCTGCGCGGAGCAAACATATTTACGGGCTACTATAAACAACCCGAGGAAAACGCAAAAAAACTGCGCGAAGGTGGATGGCTTAACACAGGGGACTTGGCGCAATTAGACGAAGACGGCTTTATTTTTATAAAGGGAAGATTGAGCAGATTTTCAAAAATCGGCGGCGAAATGGTTCCGCATATGAGCGTGGAAGACTCGATAATCCGCGCCTTAGGAATTCAAGACTCAGAAAAGCCTCTTATAGCAATAGGCTCAAAAATCGACCCTGCCAAAGGCGAAGCGCTAATATTGCTGTCTGCGGTCGATATTGACATGCCGCAACTTAGGCGCCTGCTAACCGAAGCCGGACTGCCAAACTTATGGATTCCCAAACACGCAGTCCGCGTGGATGCCATACCTGTGCTTGCCACGGGAAAATTGGATTTGGGCTCTATACATAAAATTTGCGCAAGCTGCGAGTAATCCGACTTTAGCCAAAAACCCCGTGCCCGCAATCTGCAAATATGCGCGGCTTAAATCTCCTGCTGCTTTTAATTGCGGGCAATCTGCACTTTTAACCGCTTGTCCCCGCAATACTGCATGCGGGTAATCCGTCCTCTCCGTAAAATTCATGCGCACAAAAATATGCAAATAATTTGCGTATCCGGTTGTTTCCATTGCAATGTTGCCTATGCGCAATTTCCATGACCTGCAATATGCAAATACGCACTTATGTTTGAATATAGCCATCTCTAATTGCAATATTTTGAAGTGCCGCAAATTCCTTATTGCGCCGCCCCCAAAAGGCATCTTTTATTACTCGGGTAAAACGCGACCTAGGCCTTTCCGGGCCACAAAGAATCCGCATGTTCCCGCCGCTAAAAATTCCGCCAACACACCAAAAAGCAAAATCCATCCAATACTATTCCGGCGCGCTCATTCCTGCACGCTGCAAAAAAACCGCAAATATTTTATCACCTGCTTGGGGAAATTCCGCGCGCGCAAAAATGCTGCAATTCATCCTTGCTATATCAGAATGTACCGCTCAAAGAAGGACGAATGTTTTCCCCTCGGCGGGAACAACTTCATTTTTTGCGCGCCCGCGAAAAAGAGCATTATGTTTCTATTTTGCGGTTTTTGCGATTGAATATGCGTTTTTTTCCGATTTACTATGCAGAAAATTAAACTTGCTAACCGGCGGTATCTCGTGTTTGATTTGCGAAATAAAATGAAGAATATAATTTTAAAAATAGCCGCTTTTGCGGGTCTTGCGCTATGCTCGTCGACTATGTACGCCGACCTGGTTTGGACCCCTGACAAAGGCTGGCAAGTGGAGGGAGGCGTTCTAGCCAACGTGCTTGGCGAAAACGTGAAGGTTTCCAATGCACTCGAGGCCATGAACGAAGGCAAGGCGGCACAGGAGGCGGGAGACTATTATGTGGCTCTGGGATACTATCAAACTGTTACAAACGACTACCCCGATTCCATTTTCGCGCCCGAAGCGTATTTTCAAATGTCCAAAGTTTACGTCGCCCGCGGGCAGTTCATGGAAGCCTACAACTGCCTTCAGGAAATCGTAAAACGCTATCCCGACTATCCGAAATTTAACCAGATTATCGGGGAGCAATACAATATCGCAAGCCTCATCCAAGGCGGAGCAACTCCCTATTGGTGGGGGTGGTTTCCGTGGTTTACCAACTACAACGACGCCATAAAAATTTACGAATCCGTAGTGCGCGACGCCCCGTATAGCGATTACGCCCCGATAGCGTTGATGAATATTTCTCTCATAGCCCAAGACGAGGGGAAATTTGAGGTAGCATTCGACGCCCTCGACAGGCTGATAAACTCATACCCCAAAAGCATGCTTGCTCCTGACGCCTACATGCAAATGGCGAAAATTTACAACGACCTTGTTGAAGGCCCCGAATACGACCAGTCTCCGACGAAAAACGCCATAAGTTTTTACCAGGACTACCTGATACTTTTCCCGGAGGAATCTGAAATTTCGCACGCCGAAGAGGGGCTAGAAAAGATGCAGGACACCTACGCCCGCAGCCGACTTATAATGGGAGACTTCTTCTACTACTACCGCAACAACAATGTCGCCGCGTCAATATTTTATAACGAAACAATCACCATAGCCCCCACGAGCAAGGCCGCCGACGAGGCGCGCGCACAGCTTAAAAAAATAGACGAAGGCATCCCCGCTCCAATGACGCCTTACGACTGGATTTGGGGCAGATACAAGAAGCCGACCATCGACCAGTTCGACGACGAATCGCGCGTGGAAAATATGTATAACGAAGAATTCGCCATAATGAGCGTGGACGATTTCCTTTTAACGCCCGGCGCGGCCGTCGAGGAGAAAATAATGCCGGACGGCTCCGCGGAGTCATTCGAGGGCTTTATGCCCGTCTACGGAGAAGGACTGGACGACTATCTGTTCAACGACGGATTCTACGAATGGTCGCAAAAAGAAATCGACAACTCCCTCTAGCAAAATGAAACAATTATCGCACATTTTTCTGGCCGTTTTGATTTGCGCGGCTTTCTTGTCGGGCGGATGCGCCAATTACCGCCTGGCCGGAACCCCTGTAAAACTTCCGTTCTCTTCGGTTTATGTAATGCCGGTTAAAAATACATCCTACGCTCCGCAGGCGGCAAACTTGCTGACAAACCAAATCGTCAACGCCTTGAACCAAACTCCCGGACTTCGCACAGCTTACGAGGGCGACGCCCAAGCAACGCTTCAAGTAACAATAGTCGACTACAAACTATTGCACGTGGCAACAAGCGAAAGGGACACCGCTCTGGCTGCTTCATACAAGGCCCAGGCAATAGCCCAATGCACGCTTACGCGCTCCAACGGCGAAATCATATTTAAAGACAAGCGCGTAAAAGCCGACGCAATGGTCTATCCGTATTCAAGCGGAGAAAACGATTTAATAGGCAATCAGTATCAAAATATGCCCGTGCTCATGCGCGAACTGGGCAATAAAATCAAGGACGCCGTTATAGGCATATGGTAAACTCACTGGAAATAGCTCCGTCCATTTTGGGCGGCGACCACTCGGCGCTTGCGGATTCTGTCGCAAAAATTGCGGAAGCGGGGCTTTCGTGGGTCCATGTCGACGTAATGGACGGGCATTTTGTTCCGAATCTGTCGTTTGGCCCGGGCGTGGTGAAATCGCTCAAGCCAAAATTCCCAAAGTTGTTTTTCGACGTCCACCTTATGCTGGACAATCCGCATCTTTATATAAAGCCGTTTGCGGACGCGGGGTCGGATTTGATAACCGTGCATGTGGAGCCCCAATATCCCGTTTCCGCGACTCTGCAGGAAATACACATTGCAGGCAAGGAGGTGGGAATTTCACTAAATCCGAATACTCCCGTAGGAGAGATAGTTCCGTTTCTAGCGCAAGTAGACCTTGTGCTTGTAATGAGCGTGCAGCCGGGATTTGGCGGACAGTCTTTCAATCCGGTCGCGCTTGAAAAAATAAAGAGGCTTTCTGAACTCCGCGAAGAACTAAAACTTTCTTTCCGGATAGAAGTCGACGGAGGAATAACTGCAGCAAACGTTGCTAATTGCATTTCCCGCGGAGCGGACACAATCGTTGCGGGAACTGAATTTTTTAAGAATGGCGCAGCTTTGATTTCGGCGGCAAAAGAAGCGTAGCTGAAAGAGTTTCCGCAAAGATGTTGCGCCGGTTGTGTCCTATTTTGGGAACTCTTTAATAAAATAGTTTTTTATTTTGCTATAAGTCGGATGCAAAAAAGGGGCCTTTGTAAAAAGTATTAACAACAGAAAACATTTCTAAACTCAGTGATTGCAGTTGCCGGCCTGTGAAACAATTCGGGCAGCGCCGGCAACAGTCTCTCATCAAATATCAAGCCTCGATTGTACGCGCAATCCCTCCCCGCCATTGCGCCAACTGATGAATTTGCGACTTTCAAAAAACACCTTTTTAATGAATGGCGAATGCATTAAATAGCATCAAAAGTCGCCCGGCAAACATTCCTCGCCTTTGCAGACAAGACAAGCGCATTCCGACAAACAAAAAAGGCTTTGCCGCATAAAAAGCATTCCGCCTGCGGGAAAAGCAATACAAAACAAACCTTTCATGCTGGGCGCATTGGCTTGTTTGGCTGCGCATCAAAATCTAGCAAACCGCCAAATTTCCGCAACCTACCGCGCGGCAGCGTAAATCTTCCGGATGTCTTCAATGCCGAGTTTTTTTATTGCCCCTATCGTGCGCGAATTGTCAAAGCTGCATTTGCGCGCCAATTCGTCAAGCTGTTCATCAGTGGGTTTTATTCCCAGCTCGCCAAGCGAGGTCGGCATATCCCAAGAAGAAAATATGTTTTCAAAGGACGATATAGTTTTGAGCGCGGCTGAAGAATCGTCGGAATCGTCTATTCCGAAAACATTTCTGCCAAGGCGCGCAAATTTTTCGGGAGCCGCATCAACAACATAGCGAGCCCACGCGCCCCAAATCGCGGACAGCCCCGCCCCGTGCGCCACTCCGAACATTCCGCTGAGCTCATGTTCCAACTGGTGCGACGCCCAGTCGCCAATAAACCGGTATCCCGTAACGCCGTTGTGCGAAAGCGTGGAAGCCCACATTATTTCGGCGCGCGCGGCGTAGTTTTCTGGCTCTAATTGGAGAATTTTTGCATTTGCGATAACCGTTCTAATTAAAGCCTCGGCAATAGAATCCTGCAGCATTGTGTCTTTTTGCTTGGAAAAGTACCGCTCAAGAGTGTGCATTACTATATCGACGCATCCGCTAAACGTCTGAAATTTCGGCAAAGTATAAGTTAGCTCCGGATTCATTATTGCAAACTTACAATGCCCGAAATCGCTGCTGTAACCGCGCTTCAACATTCCGTCATCGTTTGTAATCACAGACGACTCGCTAGTTTCGCTGCCAGCTGCGGCTATTGTCAAAACTGCTCCGACCGAAGCCGCCCCGCGCGCTGCGCATTTGCCGCAATACAAATCCCAAACGTCGCAATCGTTGGCAAGCCCGTAGGCTATTGCCTTGGACGAATCTATGACGCTGCCTCCGCCTACCGCCAGAATAAAATCGATATTTTCCTTTTTGCAAAGGGATATTCCCTCGCGAACCTTTGAAAGCAACGGATTTGGAACAACTCCTCCAAGCTCCACAAAATCTATTCCGCCGTTTACAAGAGAGTCCTCAATCTCTTTTAACAGCCCCGATTTTCTCACGCTGCCTCCGCCGAAATGAACCAGAACTTTTTTGCCGCCGAACTCCTTGACGAGCTCCGCCACGCGCGACTGCGCGCCTTTGCCAAAAACGACTTTCGTCGGAACGTAGAATTCAAAGTTTTCCATAGTTTTAGAATTTTATTTTATTAGAAACGGAAGATAGTTTACAAAAATAGTGTCGACCCAAATGCGGTATTTCCCCTCCGAAGTCAAGGTTTCGCCATCATCTTCGCTAAAGTCTGGATATGCAAACCCTCCGCCTATTGCGGATTTTTTGAATTCCGCCAACTGGGACTTTAACATTTCGGAAGCCGTGCAGCTTATCGGCTCTAATTGCATATTTTTTATGCGTTTAAGATGCTTGTCTATTAGCTTCAGCGGGCTTCCAACAAGCGGATGGCGGCTTACAATATAGTTTTCCGGATAAGGAAGTCCCGCAGGAGAATTGCTGGCCTCTGTCAAAATATATTTGCCGTCTTTTGTTTTGGAAATGATGTTGGAAGCAATGAGTGATATTCCAGCATATGGCACAAATGCAACTCCCAATCTAACGAATCTGTCCGAAGAATCGAAATATGTCGCCATAATCTCTATGCCTTCCAAAGGCTCGCTTTTAAAAGACCCGACCTTTACAAACCCCCTATCGAGGATTTCCTTCTTCATTGCTATATGTTTTTTTTGCGCGCTCCAGGCTGTCTCAATTTCCAGGTATGGGGCAAAAATATCGTACTGGCTGTAGCTCATAATCCATATTTGAAGCCAGTAAAGCAAAGACTCCACAAATATGTAAATGAGAGCCGAAACAGCGAGCCTGGACCACAAAGGATGTTCCGGCAAAACAGCTTCTAGGAAAACCGCTATCGCAACAGTAAAAAATCCAAGCCTAAGCCATCTTTTAATGACGAACAAAATCGGATATTCAGACTTTGCAGTTGCAAGCCATCCTACAAAAATCATCGCGCATAACAGCGCGATGATTGCATAATAAATTTGAGTGAAATGGAACTCCATTTTCCATTAGATGCGCAGCGGCATAACTACGCAGAGGAAGTTGTCGAGCGTTTTGAAAACACCGGGGCTCATTTCATCCTTAAATTCGAAGAAAACCTCGTCTTTTGTAAGGTTGTTCAACGGGCTAAGAAGGAATTCGGGGTTGAACCCTATTTGGACCTCAGGGCCGTCGTATTCAACTTCAATGGGCTCTTTTGCTTCGCCTAAATCGGAACTTTGTCCAGAAATTTCCAGGCAATTGTCGGAAATCTTCAAACGCACGGAATTCTGCTTGTCTGTTGTCATTAGAGCCACGCGGCGCACAGTTTCAAGCATGAGTTCGCGCTCGACTTTTATGCGGTGCTCGGTTTCCTTGGGAATTACCTGCTTGTAGTTGGGATAGCTGCCCTCGACAATTTTTGAAACTAAGTATATCGAACCGATCAAACCGTTGCTAGACGATTCCTCGCCGACTTCAATGTCGAAAGCAACTTGCCGGTCGTTGAAACTGATTTTTACAGACTTGCCTTGAGTCAGAAGTTTTTCAAGCTCCGACACAGTCTTTGCAGGAAGAATTATGCTGCCTTCGTCTTCGCGGTCGATTTTCATATCGCGCGAAATAAGCGCAAGCCTTCTGCCGTCGGTTGCAACCAAGGTGAGTTTGCCTTCGGAAAAATTAAAAAATACGCTGTTTAGAATGTATCGGTTTTCGTCCGAACTCTGCGCGTAAGAAACCGACCGCAACATATTGAGCAATTCTTGCGGGCCAAGCTCGTAATTGTGCTGGTCTACAAAACTTGGAAGCGGCGGGAAATCCTCCGCCTTTAACCCGTTGAAGCGCTGGAAGTCCGAACGCCCGGAGCGAATTCTTGCAACCTGTCCATCTCCGCTTTCAAGAGTTATCTCCTGTTGCGGCATTGCGTTGACAATCGCGGCGAGTTTTTTTACCGGCAAAGTAATTTCTCCGGCTCTTTCTACCTCGGCTTTTATGGAACATCTAATTCCAAGATCGAGATTTGTGGTCGTTAAAACAACCGTATCGCCCTCGGCCTTTATCAGCACATTGTTTAATACCGGCATCGACGGCTTTGAACTTACTACGTTTGTTACTTGGCGCAAACCTGTTGCAAAATGTTCCTTATTGATTTTGAACTTCATAGAACTTCGTTTCTTTTATTATAATTATAGCAATTCCGTTCTTTTAACAGGCGGAATCTTAAAAAGGTAGATTAAATTTATCCGGATATTGCAAAAAATCCAGTCAAATTTTTCAATATTTGAAAGATATTTGACCTGCCCAAAGCGGCAGTTTGAGAAAAGGCCGAACTATTGCTGCCCCTCCAAGAACTCCAATCCGGTTATTTTTCCGTCGGAGAATTTTATGCGGCGATAATAGCAGCCGTAGCGCGGATTTCCGTTTTTGTCCTTAGTGTGGCAGGAACCTTTTCCCTTGAGGCGAACTTTGTAAACTATGGAATTTTGCTCGCAGTTTACCAGAATATCCACTATCTCCAGATAGTCCCCGCTGGTTTTTCCCTTAATCCACAGCTCGTTGCGGGAAGTGCTCCAAAAGGTTGCCATACCCTCTTTTACGGCCGTATCCAGCGCGAGTTTATTGACGTAACCGACTATCAGCACGTCTCCCGTGTCGGCGCATTGGGCTATCGCGGGAATAACATCTTCCGAACACGCCGCGACTTTCTTAAGTTTTGTAAAGTCGAGGCTCAAATTTAGACCTTCTTCTATTTCTTTACTCATATCGGACAATGCTGCCTGCTTTTGCGCCGTTTTTCAACCACTTTTTAGAAGATTCGGCCTTTTTTTATTAAAGGCTTGATTGCGCGCTTGCGTTTTGCGATTCTAAAAAAAACACGCGCAAAATATGCACCAAGCCAACGAAGACAGATACGAAAACATGTTGTACCGCAATGCGGGGTCAAGCGGCCTTAAACTTCCGGAAGTCCAACTTGGGATGTGGCACAATTTCTCGGCGGACTCGGATATGCAAAACTGCCGCAATATGCTTTTTGCTGCTTTCGATTGCGGAATAACGCTTTTCGATTTGGCGAACAACTACAGCAATTCCACCGCCGAAAATGTCGTCGGGGAAATAATCAGAAAGCATTTGGCAAACTATCGGGATGAATTGCTTGTAACGTCGAAAGCCGGATATATCGCATGGGAAGGCCCGTACGGGACATGGGGCTCAAAAAAATCGGTAATAGCCAGCCTGGACCGCAGCCTGCGCAAGACCGGATTGGACTACTTTGACATTTTTTATTCACACCGGTACGATCCAGACACTCCCTTGGAGGAAACAATCGGCGCGCTTGCGCTTGCCGTGCAGCAAGGAAAAGCTCTGTACCTTGGAATTTCCAATTACCCCGCCTCTGCCGCCGCGCGCGCAAAGGCTATCGCCGACGAATTCCGCGTGCCTATGGTTGTAAACCAGCTTCGCTACAACATATTCGACCGGCGCATAGAAAACGATTCCGTCCAAGACATGTCCGACCTTGGAATCGTATGCTTTAGCCCCCTCGAGCAAGGATTGCTCTCCGAGCGCTATATAAATGAAATTCCGACAGGCTCTCGCGCGGCAAATCCGGACTACCCATGGCTGGATCCCGAGCGCGTCGAAGCAAAGATAAAGAAAGTGCGCGCATTAAACGAACTCGCGCGCGAGCGCGGCGAAACGCTTCCGCAAATGGCGATTCAATGGCTGCTCACGCGCAGGAACGTATGTTCGGTGTTGATAGGCGCAAGCAATCCCAACCAGATTTCAAACTGCGCAGAGGCTGTAAAAAAACAGCCCCTCTCAGACTCCGAACTTAAGCGCATAGACGAGATTGCCCTAAAGAACTGACTATGTTTTTCAAACGCCGCAAAAATATTGCAATAGCCAAATCCGTGCGTTCAAAGGACCCTTTGCACGAATTTAAAAAGGCTTCCAGGCGGGAGTTCAGCCGTTATGATATACCCGGGGAAATCTGGAAATCCGTCCGGCGGCTTCTCTATGTGGCAATAGCCTTGGCGCTTTTCTGGTTTCTGAAAGAATGCTATCTTTCTTGGAACATATTCCAATAAGGCGCCTACAAATTAAAACGGCGGGCGCAATAGAAGAAAACATACACCCACCCCGCGGAAGCCTTGGCGCTGCTTGTCCGAAATATAAAGTTTTCCAATCGGGGCTAGCTTTGAAGGAGAAGCTCAAGCATTTTTCTGTCGAGCTCCATGCCCTTGTATTTTTCGTAAACAACGTCTTTCCGCTTGCTGTTGAAAACCCCGAACGTGCCTTTGAGATTCCAAAGCGCCCAACCCCAGCCGCGCTCCTTATAAATCGACAACTGGTCGGACAGATACGCCAGCGCAATTTTATGCGGAAGCTTGCAATAAGCGCCGAATTCCCCGACGTGGATTTTTCCTCCGTCTTTGGCGTATTGCGCCCAGCCTTTGTCGTATCTGTCGGCGAGAACCTTGCGGTCTATCAGCTTGTCCCCTCTTTTAAACGGCCAAGACAATTTGTCTTCGGGATACTTGTCGAAATTTATCCATTTCTTCAGCCATGAGGCCTGGTATTGCGAGATTTCATTCGGGTAATATCCGTGCGCGCTCTGGACAAGGCCGTCTATGTCCTCAACGCCTCTCAAAGCCCTTTCACCAGAATTTTCCCCGTCTATAAATATAAGCCTTGACGGATCCTCGGAGCGTATTGTCTCGGTTAGGGCTCTTACAACCCTTGCATAGTTTTCTGTCGGAACCTTTGGAGGTTCGTTTACTAAATTGAAGCTCAAACGCGCGTTGTCTATACCTTTGTAGCGCTGGGCAAAATGCCGCCAGTGAAACGCGCAGGCCTCCAAAGGCTCCAAATCAAGAAATAGGTTTTTCGGCAATTCCTTGCCTTCCCAACGGTTTATGCAATATCCCGGCGCGCGGTGGAAATTTAAATTGACGTGCAAGCCGTACTTTCCGCCAAGCTCGACGCATTTGTCGATGCGTTTCATCGCTTTTTCATCTATGCTAAACCAGTTTTCCTCTGAGCTCCAACACCAATACGAAAGCGGAATCCTCACAAAGTTAAAACCCAATCCCTTTATTACCTCAAAATCTTTTTCCTCAAAATCTCCCGCCCAAGTGTGAACGAACATATTGAGCAAATTGAATCCGCGATAATGCGGCAAATCTACGGCTTTGGGCATCCCGGATTTCTTTTCTCCAAAGCTCGGCTCGCGGCTCTCCGGAGCTTTGATCACGGTTCCCGGAGCGCCGCCCTCGGCTTTCGACAGACCGCCCGCCGCCATAAGAATCGCGGCGGCGGCGGTTTTTTTGAGAAAATCTCTCCTGTGTGTTTTAATTTCCATAAGGGGTTGGATAAACTCAAGGAATCAAACTTGGCACGCGCCTATCTGGAGCGTTTGCGATACAAAGCCACTGCCAATGCAACAGCTCCCATTATCGCCGCATACGTCGAAGCTTCAGGAACCGCAGAGGATGTGTTTATAAAATATCCGTTTTCGTCCATTTTGTCCTTTACTATATATGCGTCGAAATATTCGTCGACATCATCCAAAGTGGAAAACTTTATATTGTTTGTTTTATACACTTCGTATGAATCGTCCTCAAACACAAGTTCCGTATTTATGGTTTCTATGTTTGCTATTTGAATCGTCCAATCGGTCAGCGCCTGGAGCTTCAAATATGTGTGGTCTTCGGCAAGAGTCGAATAATCTGCTCCTTCAAGGGCAAGCTTTCCGATATTTACCAAATGTCCGTTGGCGGCTATCGTGAGAACAGAGTCCGTCTGCAAGGTGTTTGCGACATCAGCATTGGCTTGGAAAAATTCGATTTCGCCGAAAGAGTTGTCGGCGTTAAGCGTGAATTTAACTTGGGAAGCCGCCTTTTTGCCGGAAGCGTTGACGAGTCCTATGGCAAAAGATGAATCCGCCTGGTTTGCCGATGAAACAGTAAAGGGGCTGGATGTATTGAAAACTACAGATGTGTCGATAATCGCGCCGCCGGAAGCATTGGCGGAAAATCCTCCAAATAGAATAGTATTGTTGGAGTATATCGATTTTGCCGCGGAGTTTATCGTCAGAGCCGTGTTTCTAACTTGGAAATAATATTTTGAATAGCTCATCACCTTGATAGTTCCGGTGCTGCCGATAGTCCATTTTCCGTCCCATCTATTGTTATCGTCGCACCCAAGGCGCAGCGAATATCTTTCGGAATTTTCCGCTCCGCTGTCTACAATCAAGTTGCCGTTAACGGTTCCGATTCTTCCGTACATTCCGGTTGCCCAGGAATAGTTTGGGTTTTTTTGTATGTTTAAAGTTCCGCCGGCGTTGACGTTTATATTGCATTGCGCCCAGCCTTTGAGGTTGTACACGCTCATAGAGCCGTTTACGTTCAAAACGGAGTTTGCGAACATGTCTATGGTTTGGTTGCCGGTCCATGTGCCGTTGACATCCATAGTCGCGTTGCTAAGCTGCAAAGACAAATTTGTGGGGCCGTCGTTTACGACATTCGAGTTAAAAATATATTTGCCGTATGAAAAATACGAACTTTGTGGCAAGGAAATGTTCAGGGTGCCCGGGCCTTCAAAGGTGAGAGTCGTCTTCCAATTTCCATCGCTTGGAATGGGGTTGTCAGCGCCTTTTATTGTCGGGCTGATTCCGCCTATATTGAACGCGACTCCGTCGTTTATGTAAATCGACGCGTTGTTTGCATAGCCGTCGTCTTCAAACAAGAGGATTTGTTGGGCGCTTGCGTTAGAATCCACAGTCAATTGCAGGCCGCTGGAAACAAAATTCAGCGTATCAACAGATGTCCCAGGGGCGCTGCCGTCCCAAGTTGAGGCGTCGCTCCAGTTGCCGGAAGAAGAAACGGTAGCGTCGGCGGCCATTGAAGACAATGCGCTAAATACCATTATATAAGGAACAGAAATTATTTTTATAATGTTTTTCATAGTACTTTCTCCTCTTTTATTATCCCGAAATTTCTATGGGAATTTTACAAGAGAATTGCAGTTTCTTCAAACAATATAAAAAACATCTTTAAAAAAAATTTGACATTCTACGGCCGACGAAAAAAACGCGCAAAAGCAAAATTCTTGAATACATTAAGCCCCGCCCAACTTGCGCGGAGAATATCCGAAATACGCCTTAAACGCCTTTGAGAAAGCATACGCATCGGAGTATCCAGTCTTTGCGGCAATTTTTGCAAGGGAATATCGGCCGGTAAGCCAAAGCTCTTTTCCCAGCAACATCCTGCATTGATGCAAATATTTGGAAAACGATTTTGAATACTTGCGCATGCAAATAGAATTTATTTCGCGCGCCGTTACGCCAATCTTCCTGGCAAGCATAGGCGCATTCCATTTTACGGACAAGTCTGATTTTATTTTTACAATCCATTTTTCAAACTCCGCAAATACCATTGAATCGGCTTCGCCTAGCAAATCTTTTCGCAAATATTCCGCCATTATATCGCCGTATAAATCCAATAGGCCAACCGCGGTATTTGGCGAATATAAGTCGTCTAAAAAAAATTCAACCACAGTTGAAAACTTGTCCAGAACCTCCGACTTCTTGCAGAAAGCCCTTTCGCCGACAAGATCGATCCACATCGGAGAATTTTCCAGATGGAACCAGAAAAGATTCCAATTGCCGTGTGCACAGGAAAGGCTATAAGAAACGCCGGCAGGAGCAATAAACATATCGCCTTTTGAGAGCCTTTTCTTTTTGCCGTCGTAAGTTAAAACCGCAGAGCCCCCGACAGTGTATAGGACAACATGAAAATCCACGCCCCCGCGCAGTTGATAATATCCTTTTTTATGCGACGCCACAGCCGCATACATTATGCCGTGTCGGCGCAAATAGTCTATTGAAGAATCAGGAGGACAGCTTACTAAATTTTTATTTTTGTTTATTTGGGCAACATCAACGAAAGGTTTGGAAAAATAAATTTCACGGCTCAAATGCGGCCAGAATTGGAGCTCGGTATCGGTTTTTTTCTCGTAAACGTATTTTAACATGAAAAAGAAGAAGAAGGGAAAAAAGAAGAAAGAATATTGATATAATAAATTTAATAGGATGTTTATAAAATTCAATAATTTTATTCCATTCTTTGAACTCCCCCCCCCTCCCTCCATATTCCATTCACATCTCTTTACACTGCCACCCCCCTCCCTCCATATTCCATTCCCATTCTCTTCATACTGCCACCTCACTGTCTCCATATTACCTTCACATTACCTAGATGTTACCTAGATAGTACCTTCATATTACCCCCTGCCTCTTCATTATTTATAAACTTCTCTTCTCTCCTCTCCCCTCCCTTCTCCCATCATCTTCTTCCCAACATCCCCCAACGACAAATACCTATACATTTCTTAATCTTCCCCATACCCACTACCTTCTCGAACTGTATCACACCACACCTTCCCATCCATCCCCCAGAACCCCAAAAGCGAACTTTTTTTGCATCTTCAGCATATATTAACTCCAAACAAAAACTCCATTCGCACTCTTTACAGTTAAAACAAAATTAAAAACGCTGCTCTCAAAATAAAAACCTCTATGCCGCAAAGAGGAAATTATCCCAATTGCCAAGCAACAATCTGCGCCTGATATACAGGAACATTGCAATAACCCACCTCACCCGACTTAAAACGATTGTTTATATTGCCATAGCCGGTATAAAGTTGAAATTGAACCCAAATTATCCCGGAGCCTCAAACCGTTCCCAATTTCCGTACGCTCAACTGCGTACGGCGCGAGCAACAAAATATCGCATCGAGCAGAAAAAATGCCGCAGGCAAAACGGATTTTTCTTGCCCCCTAGCGCACAGCCATAAAGCAAGCGCCAAAGAACGATTTGCAGCATTTATAATAAACACCCGCCAATATACACTCCTCAAACCGCAGCAATACCTAATGACATGTTTTCAATCGAGGCGGCCAACACCAATGCAACCAATATTATTGCATCCAACGAATAAAACAATTTTCTTTAGTATTGCCAAAAAATTTCGGATATTAGAAGCGGGCATAAATAAAATTAAATCGCCCTAGAAAATTAAAGACATTATTTGCTCCACATTTTCCCTGTCCGAAAGCTTTTCAAAAGTGCTTTCAGCAAAACTCCTGACCATAAGCCGCATTGCGGAATCGGGAGCAAGACCGCGCTGGAACATGTAAAACAGCTCCTCGGGATCTGGTTCGGCGACCGTGCATCCGTGGGAGCAGGCAACGTCGTTTGCGCATATTTCGAGAATCGGGGACGCCTGCGCAAGGGCTTTTTCCGACATCAACAGCGAGCGGCAGCTCTGGTACGACTCAGTCTTCTGCGCGCATTCCTCTACGCGTATCAATCCTGAAAACGCGAGTTTCGACGAATCGAAAATTGCGGCGCGCACGGCGAGGTCGCTTTTCGAATTTCCCGCGCGGTGCATTTGGCGCGTGCGGATATCGTGGGTTATTCCGCCGCGCAGCAATGCGAAAGCGCGCGTATCTACGCAAGAGTCCGCCCCGCGAATTTCAAAATTGCGCTCCTGGCGGGAAGGCGCCGCGCCAACTTGGGCAAAGGCGTCTATAATTTCTACTCCGTTTGGAATGTCAAAATCCTCCCTTTCAAAAGCGCGCGAACCGCCTTCGGATAACTTTACGGATGTTGATTCCAAGCGGGATTTTTCCCCGCAAAAGAATCCCGCATGAACCGCGCAAAAACTGCCGCCGAAAGCCAAGTATTTGCGGTTGAGCTTCAGAGACGAGCCCCTGCCAATATCGAAAACCACACCGGCTGTTGAAATGCCGAGCTTGGAAACAATGCCGACATTTAGCTCTACGTCAGCATAATCGTCTATTTTTACATATGCGCCCGCGGACGCTCTAGAGGCCTGCAAAATATCGAACTTTCCGTCGGCAAGGCCGTAAAATGATTTCACGCGTTCCGGAAAATCTTCCGCAGCCGCCCCCATAGAGAGAACTTTTACGCCTTTTGGCAAATCCGCAAATAGGATTTGCCCGTCGAACAATACTATCGAATTTTTTGCGTGCAGAGACTTTTCAAGGCTTTCGATTTTTAAATCCTTAAAATTGCGCCCGCTATGGTTTTGAAAGAATGGGAACAGAGCGTCCACGCCCCACGATTTTAAATCCCCGAACCGCCAAAATTCATCTTTGCGGTGCGGGAACGGAAGTTCGGCAAAACGCTTTTTTGCGGAGTCTGATATGTGCAATAGAAGATTTTCCATTATCCCACCGACCCTTCCATTTGAAGCTCGATAAGCCTCTTGAGTTCGACGGAATACTCCATCGGAAATTCCTTTACCAAATCGTTCACAAAACCGTTTACTGCCAGGCTCATGGCAGCGGTTTCGGACAGGCCGCGCTGGCGCATATAAAATATCTGTTCTTCGCTGAGTTTGGAGACGCTCGCCTCGTGCTGCACGCTGTTATTTTTGCCGGCGCACACAACCGCAGGATAAGTGTCGGTGCGGGAGTTTGAATTTATCAGCAAAGCGTCGCACACGGTGTTGTTTTTGCAATTTTTAACGCCGGACGTCATATGGACGAGCCCCCGGTACGACGCCCTGCCGTCGCCAATGCTGACGGACTTTGAAGTTATGTTGGATGTCGTATTGTCGGCGACGTGGATCATCTTTGCGCCCGTATCCTGGTGCTGAGAATTGTTTGCTATGGCTATCGAGACGACTTCTCCGCGCGCCCTCTCGCCTTTTAGGACAACCGCCGGGTATTTCATAGTCAAGCCGCTGCCTATATTGCAGTCAATCCATCTAATTTGGGCGTCTTCTTCCGCGACGCCGCGCTTGGTAACCAGATTAAACACGTTGTTTGACCAATTTTGGACGGTTACGTATTGAATCTTTGCGCCTTTGAGCGCCACTAGCTCCACCACCGCGGAGTGCAGCGTTCCCGTTTCAAAACGAGGCGCCGTGCAGCCTTCCATATACATAAGCTCGGCGCCCTCGTCGGCAATAATCAAAGTGCGCTCGAACTGCCCAAAGCTTTCGGCATTTATTCTAAAGTACGCCTGCAGGGGCTGGGCAACTTTGACGCCCTTGGGTACGTAAATAAAACTTCCGCCCGAAAACACAGCGCTGTTAAGGGCGCTATACTTGTTGTCGGAAACGGGAATTACCTTGCCGAAATATTTGCGGAAAATTTCCGGATATTTTTTTAAACCCTCGTTGGAATCCACAAAAATAACCCCGTCCTTTTGCAAATATTCCTTCATATTGGAATAAGCCGACTCCGAGTCAAACTGGGCTTCGACACCCGCCAAAAACGCGCGTTCCTGCTCGGGAACTCCAAGCCGCTCGAAAGTTTTTTTCACATCGTCGGGGACTTCGTCCCAAGACCTTTTTTTCTTTTCGCCCTTGGCTAAATAATAGCGTATTTTTGAGAAGTCCAAATCGTCCAATTTTTTTGTCGCCCAATGGGTGGGGTTGGCCATCTTCTCAAACCGCTCGAGAGCTTTTAGGCGGAAATCCAGGACCCACGGGTCCTCGTCCTTAACGCGCGAAATATATCTGACGACATCAGCGTTTAATCCGGTGCCCGCATTGTACGCGTAATCTTCCGCAAAGCTGAAATCTCCAGCGCTGCGGTCTAGATTCAGCGCCGACGGCAAGGCTTCGGTTTTCTCTGGATTGTCTGCGGGCACTTACTTTGCCTCCTTTATCCAGTCGTAGCCTTTTTGCTCCAGCTCGACGGCGAGTTCCGCGCCGCCGCTTTTTACAATCTTTCCGCCGCTCATAACGTGCACTTTATCGGGCTTGATGTATTCCAGCAGCCTGTGGTAGTGCGTAATCAGAAGCATTCCTATATTCGGGGAGCGCGCGGTATTTACGCCTTCCGAGACGATTCGCAATGCGTCTATGTCCAAACCGCTGTCGGTTTCGTCGAGTATGGCAAACTTCGGTTTTAGCATGAGCATTTGCAAAATGTCGCAACGCTTTTTTTCTCCGCCGCTGAAACCGTCGTTGACACTGCGCGAGGTAAAGGAACGGCTCATTTTAAGCTCGTCCATTTTTGCGTAGAGCTCCTTGTAATACTCCACTGCATTGATAGTTTCGCCTTCGGGCAAACGCGCGCTCAAACATGCCCTTATAAAGTTCGCTATGCTCACTCCCGGGATTGAAACGGGATATTGGAACGCGAGAAAAAAACCTTTGCGCGCGATTTCGTCCGGAGGCAGGCCCACCAAGCTCTCGCCGTCCATCAATACGTCCCCAGACACTATCTTATAGTCCGGATGCCCGGCAATCGCCTTTGACAAACTGCTTTTGCCGGTGCCGTTCGGCCCCATTATAGCGTGAACCTCCCCCGCGGGGACAGCCAAGGACAACCCGTCAACTACATTTTTGCCGCCTACGCGCACAACTAAATTTTTGATTTCCAAACCCTGCATAAAATCCCT
>CALXLN010000123.1 GCA_944389215.1 uncultured Opitutales bacterium | reverse complement strand
AGGGAATTTATTCTCTGTCGATTTCTGATGGCGCGGCCGAGCTGGTACGCCAAGCGCGCAATACTCCTCAGCCGGATTTTGACGACTTCAACTGGGTTGGTATTGTTATGACCGGAAACGAAGGCGCTGTAACGGATTTTGCCGACATAAAAATATTTTTTAAAGAAGCTTCCGATAATTGAAAATAATACCATTCCGCCGCACAATAACAGCGCCGCTTCTTTTGCGCGGCGGCTGTTTAGGCGGCAAATGTTCCTGCAGTTTTTTATAGTTCCCGCGGCGCAATAGTGTTTTGGGGATATTGCGGAGATGAGTGTCTTGTTCAAAAAAAATGTGGTACGTGGGCGGATGCGGAAACTTGCTTGCGGAAGGTTTTCTAAAATAGGCGCATTGCTATGCGCAATTTTAGATGAAGGGCTTTTTTGTGGGCGCTAAAATTGCAAAGCCGCGCAGATTGCGCTTGCGCTTTGGCATGGGATTATAATTGCAAAGCTGAGCAGATTGCGCTTGCGCTTTGGCATGGGATTATAATTGCAAAGCCGCGTAGATTGCGCGTGCGCTTTGGCATTGAAATTTCCCGCGCGGAGAAAAAAACGCGCCAAATTGCGGGCGGACAGCTTTCTAAAATATGGCGTGTTTGCTTTGAAAAACTTGCTATTTTATTTTTGCCTCAAGAAGCAGAGGGAAGTGGTCAGACAGCCATACTCCATCGATGTTTTCGGCAAATACCGCGAATTTTTCGATTTCAACAGACTTTGATACGAAGACCCAGTCTATCCATTTGCTCTTTTTCCCGGTGTATCCGTAGTTGTCGGTAAAGTCGGGGCCATATGGAGGCGTTTTGCTGATTTCTTTGGCGTCGAACATAAAGCCGGACGATTTTATTTCGCTTATTGCGCGGCTGGAAGGATCCGAATTTAAATCTCCCGTGGCGAAAAACGGAAGGCCGCCGGAAATTTCCCCCACTTTCTTTACCAGCAATTTTGCCGATTCCCATTGGACGCGTTCTCCTATGTGGTGAAAATGCATATTGAAATAATAAAAAATTTTGCCCGTTTTTTTGTCTAGAAATTTTCCCCAGTTGCAGTTGCGCGGATATTCCGCTCCCCAGCCTTTTGACTCGCTTTCAGGGGTTTCGGAAAACCAAAATGTGCCGGAGTCCAAAAGTTGCAGCCGGGACTTCTTGTAGAAAATTACGTTGTTGTGGTTGGGAATACCCGCGGCCTCTTTCGACGGAATCGACGGCGTGCCGGCTATGCCGTAATCCGCCATATCGCGCATTGAGTCTATTTGGTTTTTATAGAGCTCCTGCGAGCCGCATATGTCAATGCCGTGGTAGGCGAAAAATTTCTTTATTAGCGGCGCGCGCTTTTCCCATGTTTGCGTTCCGTCGGTTTTTTCTATTATCTTGCCGCTAGGACCCGCAGATTTCGATATATGGCCGTCGTCTTTCTTGTAAAAGCGCATATTGAATTGGCAAACTACAAGCTCTGCGTCGGTTTTCCCGCGGTGGTTTTCGCTGCCTGGGTTGGCGCAGCCGCTTATGGCCAGCGCAAATGAAAATATAATGATTCGGGCAAATAAGATATTTAAACGATTTGTATTTTTATGAAGAATGGCATTGTTCCGCTGGTGCATACTTTCAACAACTTTAAAAATTCCAAAGAAAACTTCAAGCTTGAATTCGTTGTTTGCCGAGCTATCCTATTCCCAAAATTTGCGCGCTTATAAATTCTCGCGCAACCTAATTCTAAAGTGTTTATTTTATGGGGATTTTTAAAACATCGGTGCTTGCCGCAATCGCGTTTTTTAGTTTTGTTTCCGCCGCGCTTTCCGAAACCGCTGCGACATCCGAACATAATTTTGAGGGTGTTTGGATTACGTCGGACGAGTTTGCAAACATTCCAAAGACTGACGTGTTCCACCGCCAGCTGGACCGCAAGCGCGCCGCGGAGGTCGCCGCCGCCGCAAAAATAAAAAACCGCCATGTATTGTTCAGGAAAACATTTGAGCTTGTCGACATTCCTAAAAACGCAAAATTGTTTTTTTCCGCCGACGACTATGCAAAGATTTACATCAATGGAAATTTTGTCGTCCAAGGCCCTGCAGCAGGCTATCCTTTCCATTATCTTTACCACGAAATCGACGTATCAAAATTTTTGAAGAAAGGCGTTAATACAATTTCCGTCCATAGCTATTACCAGGGCTTGATAAACAGGGTATGGGTGAGCGGCGACAACCGCCACGGATTTATATGCGATATCGTCTGCGATGGCAAAGTCGCCTTGAAAACCGGCGAAGATTGGAAAATCTCAGCCCACAAGGGATTTTTAGACGCTGGGAAAGCCGGCTATGATACGCAATTTTTAGAGCGCTACGACGCTGGGTCTTCGGAGGCAGGGTTTGAACGCGCGGATTTCGACGATTCAAATTGGGGCAACGCCGCCTTGGCTAAATCCGACTACAAATTGTTTCCTTCTCCGCTCGGAACTCTCGAGTTTGAAACGGTATCTCCAGCCGAAATAAAGCGCATCTCAGAAAATAGGATTTTAGTTGATTTCGGAGCGATGTACGTTGGGTATTTTTCCATGTCCGCAAAGGGCGCAGACGGGGATGTTATAGAATTGCGTTACGCCCAGGAGCTAAACGCCGACGGCTCCGCCCGCTATAAGCTCAGGGCAAATTGCGACTACCGCGAGTTCTTTGAACTGTCAGGGAAAGGTGCGGACTCTTTGAACCAGTTCGACTTTAAATCGTTTAGATACGCGGAAATAATTCTGCCCGAAAACTCCTCTGTAAAAGTCGACGAAAATTCATTTAGGCTAGTCGCGCGCCATATGCCGTTTCAACTCGCCGCAAAGTGCCGTTATTCCAACGACGAAAAAGCCAAAAAAATTTGGGATTTGTGCGTGCGCTCTATAAAATACGGAGTGCAAGAGCAGATTCAAGACTGCATGGAGAGGGAAAAAGGCTACTACCTCGGAGACGGATGCTACACAATGCTTACATGGTGTTTGCTAACCAACGACTTTGCGCCCATGCGCAAGTTGGTGGACGATTTTCTGCGCACAAGTTTCATAAACGAAGGTCTTGTTACATGCGCAAACTGCTCATTCATGCAGGAAATCGCTGAATATCCGTTTATGATGTTTTTACTCCTGCCAGTGTTGGAAGAAAGAGGCGGAATGGACAGGGAATTTATACGGGAGAGGCTCGGCGGATTTAAAAAGATTTTGGATTACTATAAAAGCGAATACGCGCAGGAAAACGGTTTGCTTGCCAACCTCGACAAGTGGTGCGTCGTAGAGTGGCCGGCAAATTGGCGCGACGGATACGATGTGGACATTGCCGAAGGAAAAGTCTGCAAGACCATGCACAATGTGATAAACTCATGGTATGTGGGCGCCGTAAAATGCTACAACAAGGCCGCGCGCAAACTCGGAGAGCCGGAATATCCTGGAGAGGCGGAATTGGCGGAGGCGTTCCAAGCAGCTTTTTACGATCCCCAAAGAAAACTCTTTAAAGACAGCGTGGAAAGCTCGCACTCTAGCTTTCAGGCGAATATTTTTCCGTGGTTTCTGGGGCTTTGCCCAGATGAGGAATGCAGCAAAAATATAGTGGAATTGGTGCGCCAAAAGCGCATGAAAAAAAGCCTGCTTTTTACTACGTTTCCCATGTTGGCTTCCCTCAGGCGCGACGGCGAGGAGCAGCTGCTTTACGAGCTTCTCACCGACGACGGAGCATGGCTGAATATGATAAAGGAAGGCGCCACTTCCACGTTTGAAGGCTGGTCTAAAGACTCAAAGTGGAACACGTCTTTATTCCATTTGACGTTTACATACGCTGCGGTCTTTATGGTAGATTGGGATGTCGGAAAAACTTTGGATTTAAGATAGTAATTACGCGCAAAAAAACTATGTAGCTATGAATTTTTATACGCGGCGGGCGGATGTCTTGCTCAGGTGTTTCTTTTGCTATTTGCGCGCGGGCTTAAAAAAACGTGGCTATTCCCATTTCCGGAGCGTGCTGCGCGCTGCGGCGGAAAGTTTTTTAGGAGGCCGCCGTGCGGCGCAGGGCGCAAGAAACTCTCTCCGCATAAATTGTGCCGGCGCAGTTTTTTCTAAATGCGCATTTAAAATTGGGCGCGGGAAAAAGGCGTCTCGGAAGACTATTGTTGGTACCCAACGCGCGCCAGTTCTTTTAGAGAAGCCCGGAAGGCGCCTTTAAAAAATTATTGCGGTTATCTCGCGCGCAGTGCAGGGAAATAAATCCGCGCGCATTCCCCGAATCTGGAGATAAAAATTTTCCGCCGGAAAACTTTAGAAAACTAAAATATTTTTTTTGTTTTGCGCGATTTGTTTTGCAGGCATTTTTTTTTAAGAACGCGCGCTTAAGACAGGCGCTGGCGCGGAACGTTTTGGGGAAGTTCATTGCGGGGCGTTTGCAAACGCCGCTTTGCGCCTACTCTATAATTGCTTTGCCGTTTCTTACGGAGAAATCTTTTATGGTCGGGCGTTCCGGAAACTTTGAATTCGGAGCGTGGTATGATATCTTTGTTTTACCGTCGAAAGTTTTGAAAACCATTGCGTGTCCGCCGTCGTCGTTATTAAGCGGCTGTTCGGACTGCTTCCATTCTCCGAAAAGCTTGCCGTTGGACGAGACTGCAAAACCTATGTGGTATTTGCCGTCAGTCCCGAATGTGGACCATGTCATATACAAAGTCCCGTCTTCGGCGCGGTTTACGACAGGGGCGTCGGTTACCATGGATTTCGGATCTTTCTTTCCCCATGGAGCCGCGGACGCCTTGAAAAGCAGGCGCGGCGCGCCGATTGTTTTCTTCAAGTCTTTGCTTATTTCCTGGGCTATTATTTCGCCGTCGCAAACTTGAATCCATTCGTGGCAGTACAAGAGGTACAGTTTGCCGTCTTCCTCAAACAGCGTAGCGTCCAAGCTCATCCAGTTTTCAGGCGTTATCGGAGCGTTTATCAATGGCTTGTACGGGCCTTCGGGCTTGTCGGATATGAGAACGGAACTTCCGCGCAGGGCATGCGTACCGTTGGGAGTTTGCACATTTTTTTCTTTGCGGCTGAAAGTTGCTATTACATAGTATTTGCCATCCCTTTCAAACATATCGGGCGCCCAGAAGTCTGTCTTCCCCCAAAAATCGGAATCTGGCGTAAACGACCTTCCCAAAAACTCCCAGTTTTTCAGGTCTTTGCTGCGGTAAAGCTTTAATCCTTTGCCGTTGTCGTTTGCGTGCATATAATAGAAGTTTGTCTTCTTGTCCGCGAATACAAACGGGTCGCGAACGCGCATTTCCGAGCATTTGTAGGTCTTGCCTATTTCCTCTTTTGCAACGGCGGTTCCCGGTGCCGTTATTGAAAATAAAGCAAGAAAAAATACTAGTGCGGCAAATGATTTGATAGCTTTCAAGTGCATTTGATTTCTCCTTTTGGTTGTTGGAAATATGTTTGTTGCTAGGCCTTATTTAGAATAGGAGTCTTTTAGCGCGACTGTCCGGTTGAATACAGGGTGTTGAGGAGAATGCAATTTTGCGTCCGCCATAAAATAGGCGTTGCGTTCAAATTGCAAAGGCTCTCCCGCCCTTGCATCCGCGAGCGACGGTTCTATCAGAATTTTCTTTTCCTCTACCGACGACGGATTTAAAAAGTCCTTAAAGTCGCTTCCCTCCGGCAAGTCCGACATGTCCGCGCGGGTAAAGAGAGGTTCGTATAAGCGCGCCACGGCTTCGCGCGCGTGGTCGGCGCTGACCCAATGTATAGTCCCCTTTACCTTCCTTCCGTCAGGCGCGTTTCCTCCGCGGCTTTCGGTGTCGATTGTGCAAATCAACTTTGCAATATTGCCTTCGGCGTCTTTTACGACATCCTTGCAGCGCATTATGTATGCATAGCGCAAGCGGACTTCACCGCCGGGCGAGAGCCTGAAATACTTCTTGGGCGGATTCTCCATAAAATCGGCGCGTTCGATGTATATGCGTTTGGAAAAGGGTATTTTGCGGATTCCGGCGGACTCGTCTTCCGGGTTGTTTACGGCGTCCAGCATATCGACTTTGCCTTCTTCCCAGTTTTCAATTTCAACCTCTAGCGGGTCGAAAACAGCCATCGCGCGTTTTGCCACTTTATTCAAATCTTGCCGCACGCAATGTTCCAATAGGGCAAGCTCGGTTAGGCTGTTAAACTTTGTAACCCCTATAACTTCGCAAAAATTGCGGATTGCCGCGGCAGTGTAGCCGCGCCTGCGCATTCCGGCAAGAGTCGGCATTCGCGGGTCGTCCCAGCCCTCGACGATGTTTTCCGCCACCAGCTGCTGCAGCTTGCGCTTGCTCATCATTGTATACGACAAATTCAGGCGCGCAAATTCGTACTGCCTGGGATGCACGGCGAGTGTTTTTATTATGCTTGTGTTGTCTATGAACCAGTCGTACAGCGGCCTGTGGACTTCAAATTCAAGCGTGCAAATGGAGTGGGTTATACCCTCTATGGCGTCGGACAGGCAGTGGGCGAAATCGTACATGGGATATATGCACCACTTGGCACCCGTACGGTGGTGCTCGGCTTTCTTTATCCTATATATGGCGGGGTCGCGCATATGCAGATTGGGAGAAGCCATATCTATTTTTGCTCGGATTACATATGCCCCTTCCTCAAATTCGCCGGCGCGCATTCTGCGGAATATGTCCAAACTCTCCTCCGGCGGGCGGTCGCGCCACGGGCTGGGTTTGCCGGGCTGCCCGGGAACGCCGCGGTACTCCTTAAATTCGTCGGCGCTTAGAGTGCAGGCGTAAGCCTTGCCGTTCTTTATTAGTTCCTCCGCAAGTTCGTACAGCTTTTCAAAATAGTCTGAGGCGTAATATTCGCGGTCTTCCCAATCGAAGCCCAGCCAATGGACATCCTCTTTTATGGCGTCGACAAACCTGGTTTCCTCCTTGTCGGGGTTTGTGTCGTCAAAGCGCAAGTTGCATTTGCCGCCATTTTCAAGCGCCATTCCAAAATCCAGGCAAAAGGCCTTTGCGTGCCCTATGTGCAGGCATCCGTTGGGTTCCGGCGGAAAGCGCGTATGCACCGCGGACGGGGGAAGCCCTTCGGCTATGTCTTGCGCGATAATTTGGCGGATAAAATGCATTGGTTTGTCTTGGCTCATATTGTGCTTAAAGGTATGTCGGAGCGTTTTTGCGTCAATATTTTTTTGCCAGCGCGCCCCTGAAAATCGGCGGGATATGTTAAAACTTTGCGGTCTGGGGCGCACAGTTGGAGATTTTATCCAGAACCTGTTTCACAGGGATTTTTTGCGGCAATTACCGCGGGCAAGATTGGAATTTTTATGCGAAACAAATATTGTTTTTGGGAGCGTTTTTTATTTGCTTGCCCGGAAGTTTTGCAAATAGGCGATTGCGAAATAGTAAAACGGGGGCTGAATCGTTTCGGTCGCGAAGGGTGATTCCCGCCATGAGAAGCGGAAGACTCTATTCAATCGCAGCCGAGCCCGCGTATGATTTTATAGCGGGCGGCGCGCATGGGTTGCCGCGTTCAAAAAATGCTATATATGCGGCGGATTAGAAAAGAGTTGCAATGTTTTGCGCGTTTTAAGATGGTATAAAATATGAAAGTTATGTGCGCATTAAAGAAAATCGTTCCCACAATTCTAATATTGCTTTCGTTTGCGCTGGCGGGGTGCAATTCCAATACCACCCAAGATCCGTCGACTCCGCGCGAGGTATTGTGCCTCTTGAAATATACGGGCGCCACATATGCTCCATTCCATAGGGACGCCCCGTACAGATACGCGCTCTACGATATAAACGGAAAATTCGTTGCGTATCTAGACTCGTCAAAGCTCGTAATACCGCGCATGGATACATATCTTGGAAGGTACGTTGTGGTGAGAGGCCCTATAGTCAAACTCGACGGCGAGACTGTCATGCGCGCCGAGGCCATTTACATTAAACACTAACTCTGATTCTGAAAAAATGGAAATTATAGACGGAAATGCTGTCGCAAAAAGCGTACATGCGGAATTGTGCGCGGAACTTGCGCAAATAAAACAGCCAAGGCCCCCGTGCGTGGCATTTATACGCGTGGGCGAGGATCCTGCGTCGGTTTCTTATGTAAGGAAAAAGGAGCGCGTGGCGGGGGAAATAGGAATAACCAG
Organism: uncultured Opitutales bacterium; assembly: GCA_944389215.1. Classification (GTDB taxonomy): domain Bacteria; phylum Verrucomicrobiota; class Verrucomicrobiia; order Opitutales; family Intestinicryptomonadaceae; genus Merdousia. Next base: position 1,243 of record CALXLN010000123.1, on the reverse strand, counting down.
CCGACTGCACGTTATGCCCGAATCGACTTCACAAAAGGAATTAAACGACTTAATCGACTCTCTCAACGCCGACGATTGCGTCGACGCCATACTGATTCAGGCGCCTCTTCCAAAACAATTGAACGAACGCGCCACATTCAACCGAGTGCGCGCCGACAAGGACGTAGACGGGTTCAGCGCATCCAATTTGGGGTTGCTTTGCCAGGAGGAAAAAGCGTTTGTTGCCTGCACTCCGGCGGGAATAGTAGAACTATTGAAACGTTCCGGAGTGAAGACGGCTGGAAAGCAGGCGGTTGTCATCGGACGCAGCATAATAGTGGGCAAGCCGATGGCTTTGCTGCTTATGAAAAAAGGCATGGACGCCACCGCAACCGTATGCCATTCGCGCAGCGAGAACCTTGCGCAGATATGCGCGCAGGCCGATATACTCATAGCGGCAGTCGGGCGCCCAAATACGGTTACTGCCGATATGGTAAAAGACGGGGCGGTTGTGATCGACGTCGGAATAAACAGGGTTCCGTCTTCGGAGACTAAATCCGGGTACAGGCTTGTAGGAGACGTCGATTTTGCAAATGTTGCGCCCAAGTGCTCAAAGATTACTCCCGTTCCAGGAGGCGTTGGCCCAATGACTGTGGCAATGCTCATGCGCAATACTCTCGACGCATACAAAAGGCATATCGGTCTATAAGAAACGCATATTTACGCCGTTGCCCGCCGTATATGCTCTTTTTGAGCCGGTTTAAACGGATTTCTTCCCCCATTTATCTTTCTTTGGTAAATCTGGAAAGCAAAACACATACGCCGCGGCAACTCCAAAAAAAGCTTTTAAAGCAAAATAAAACAGTTAACATAAAGAAAATTTTTTATACAAATATGAAAGTAGTACTCGCATATTCCGGAGGTTTGGATACCTCAGTAATAGTAAAGTGGATTAAAGACCGCTTCAATGCCGAAGTGGTTACTTTTGCGGCAAACGTGGGCCAGGGAGAAGAGCTTTCGGGGCTTGCGGAAAAAGCAAAAGCCACGGGGGCGGTAGCCCATTATACGGTCGATTTACAGGATGAATTCGTCGCCGATTTCATTTACCCGATGATCAGGGCCAACGCCATTTACGAAGGCCAGTATTATCTGGGAACTTCAATCGCCCGCCCGCTAATTGCCAAGGCGCAGATTGAAATAGCCCGCGCCGAAGGCGCCGACGCCGTAGCCCACGGAGCTACAGGCAAAGGCAACGACCAATGCC
>CALXLN010000122.1 GCA_944389215.1 uncultured Opitutales bacterium | reverse complement strand
GCTGATGGAATTTTTTCTGGCAGGATCCAACTCCGCGGTGGTCATTCCAATTCCCGGCAGGAGAAAAAGCGGGTCGTATCCGAATCCGTTTGCGCCGCATTCGCCGTGGTTTATTACGCCTTCTATTTTTCCTTCAAAATCTTTTCGGGCGCCGTCGGGGGTTATTAAAACGATGGCGCAAACGAACCGCGCCGTTCGTTTGGAGTCGGGGACATTTTCAAGTTCGCGCAGGAGTTTTTCGTTGTTGAGCTTGTCCGCTTTGGGGCCGTCCGCGCCGGCGTAGCGGGCGGAAAAAATTCCGGGGGCGCCGTTTAGGGCGTCCACGACAATTCCGCTGTCGTCGGCAAAAACGTAGGCGTTTTTCGGGGCGATTGCCTTTAGCGCGGCAGCCTTGATAAAGGCGTTCTCGTAGAATGTCTTGCCGTTTTCAATGGGAGGCTTGAAATCGGGCAGGTCGCGCGCGCCGTGCAGGGCGCAATCAACTCCTTCGGCGGCGAACATTTCGGAAAATTCCGCGAGCTTGTGGGCGTTTGAGGTCGCTATGTAAATTATTTTTTTCATTTTTCTCGAATTACGGGAGTCGCCAGTATTTTTGAGCGCAGCGCTCCCACTTCCACAAATTCTGAATCTCCAGCCCCAGCAAGCGCCGCTTCGATTGCGCCCATTTTCGCGTCGAAATTGTCTATCGCCGAAACGAAAACCGCTTCGGGAGTAGCCGCGCGCGCCGCCGCGCCCCATTCCAATTCTCCTTGATGGCTAAGAATTATGTGCTCCAGCCTCTCTTGCAAGTCTGCCGACAGCCCGTTTTTTAAGCCCGCCTTGCGCACTATTCTGTATCCTAAAACAACATGCCCGTGGAGAATCCCCGCGCGCGTGCGCTCTGGGACAAGCGTTTGGGAGTATTCCTCCACTTTGCCGATGTCGTGCAGGATGCAGCCAGACAAAACCAAGTCGCGGTCGATGTAGGGATAAAGCGGCAGCAAGGCGCACGCCATGCGGGCGGTTTTTAGCGAGTGCTCAAGGAGCCCGTGGACGTAGGCATGGTGCATCTTTGTAGCGGCAGTGCTGGTAAAGTAGGCTTCGCCCACTTCATTTATCGCGTAGAGAACCGTTGCGCGCAAAGATTGGTCGGAAATGCTTTCTATTATATTCTGCAGTTCGGCGCGCATTGCGTTTGGGTCGCAGGGCGAGACCGGCGCCAGGTCTGCCAAGGTTTCCTGAATTTCGCTCTCGGAGAGCCGCCGCACGGATTCTATTTTCGGGCTTAGCCGCCCGAGGTAAAAATCCGCCGCCGCTTCAATTTCAAGCGCGGTTCCCGGCTGGGAGTCCTTTAGCTGCTGAAAAGCTGGAGAGCCGTCAAAACACATGGCTCCTATTGTTCCGGAGTTGTCGCCAAATTCCAGCATTAGAAACTCGCTTCCGTTTTTTGCGGTGCGCGCCTGGACAGATCGCAATAGCACCATAGAGCGGAATATCTTTTTGCCGTCAGTTTCCCTGAGGTTTTTTACTTCGGAAATTTTTGTTCGATTTGCCATTTTTGTTTTCCTTTTGCGATGGTCTGCGGCTGTGTTGCCGGAAGGTTCGGCTGAATTGCCGCGGCGGCAAGCCGCGGATTATTTTATTTTCATCTCCAGACGCGACCAATCTCCCATTACCGCGGATTCGCAAGATGCAATTTTATCGCCGCCGCGCTTCAGGAAAAATTCTCTTACCTTCGGATTTTCTTCCGCCAAAATTCCGCTTAAGACTAGGCGCCCCCCGCTATTTACGGAATTTATAAGATTGTCGGCGTATATGCAGAGGACGTCAGATATGATATTCGCCAAAACAATGTCTGCTTTTCTTTCGGACAAGGCGCTTTCAATTCCGGCGTGCTCAAATTTTACGCCGTCGAGCGCAATAGCATTAAAAGCCGCGTTTTCAATACTTACGCGCACAGCCTCCTCGTCGCGGTCGAATCCGCAAATATCGCCGAAGCCCAAAAGCTTTGCGCTAAGCGCCAGAATGCCCGATCCGCACCCGGCGTCGATAAGCGATACGTTTGCGACGTCGCCTTTGCGTTCCTTCAAGTAGTCCATCATAGACATTGCGCATAGCCGCGTCGTCGGATGGTCTCCGGTCCCGAAAGCCAGTCCCGCGTCGAAATACAAAACTTTGTGCCCTTCTGGAACCTTGTAAGAATCTTTCATCCATACGGGAACCCAATGGAGGTTTTCAAAATTCCATGCGGTCAGGAACTTTTTGTACTCGTTTTTCCAATCGCAATCATTTACGGGCGAAACCGGAGCGCCTTCAGGAAGCTCCGGAAAGGCCCCGCGCAAGATTGCGTACTCGCGCTGGGCGTCTTCTGCGGAGTCGAAATATCCGAAGAGTTCGGACGGCGTGCGGTCGTTGATTTTTTCGATGCCCCAAGTCGGGCAGTTGTTCTCGCAAAAATATTCTTCCAGCGGGCTGGAGAGGGATTCTTTTATGGGTGTTTTTAGGATTACCATTGTAAGAAGCATCTGGTTGATATTTGCAAATCGGCTGGCGGGTTGGCCCGCCGCCGCGCGCAATTTTTACGAGCTTGCCAAGATTCCCGCCATGCATCCCATTGCAGAGGCGGTTATTGCCTGCCGGAACACTCGGTCGGAACAGTCTCCGGCAACAAACACATTTTCAACGCTCGTCTTTACGAGAGAACCCCCTTGGGGAATTATATAGCCCTCTTCATCCATTTCTACTGCTCCCGCAAAAGCTTTTGTGTTGGGAGTGTGCCCGATTGCCACAAATACTCCGGAACAGGGAATTTCGGAGAGTTCGCCCGTTTTGACATTCTTTAAGACCGCGCCGCAGCATACGCCCGAATCGTTGGGCAGCACTTCCTGCAAGACGCTGTCCCAAAGGATTTTTACTTTAGGATTTGCCATTACCCTGTCTGCCATGATTTTAGATGCGCGCAGCTGGTCGCGGCGGTGGACTAGCGTTACGCTGGAGCAAAATCTAGTCAGAAAATCCGCCTCTTCGGCGGCGGTGTCTCCTCCGCCTATGACCAGCACGTCTTTGTTTCGGTAGAACGCGCCGTCGCACGTTGCGCATGCGGAAACCCCTTTGCCCCCGTACATTTCGGCTTCTCCTTTGGCGCCTGTCATGCGGGGTGCGGACCCTGTGGCGATTATTATTTTTTTTGCTTCAAATACTAGCCCGTCGCCGCAAAAGAGTTTTTTTGCGTCTCCCGAAAAATCGACCCTTTCAACCGTCGCATTTTCCACGCGCGCGCCAAATTTTTCGGCTTGTTCGCGCATTTTCCAGACAAGTTCAAATCCGTTTACGGCCTGCGGAAAGCCGGGAAAGTTTTCGACGTCGCTAGTGGTCGTAAGGAGTCCGCCGGGTTGCGAGCCTTCCAATACCAGCGGAGACATTCCCGCGCGCGCCGTATAAATAGCCGCGCCCATTCCGGCGCAGCCGCTTCCTATGATAATGACTTCTTCCATATTTGATTTTTAGAATAGATTATTGAAATT
>CALXLN010000121.1 GCA_944389215.1 uncultured Opitutales bacterium | reverse complement strand
GAAGTTGATACAACGCAGAGCCTACGGATACAGAAACTTTGAAAATTACAGACTGAGAGTCCTCGTGGAATGCGGGGTGAAACTATGAAAGACAAATCTAAAAAATCAACCTATTCCACAACCTTTGATGTTGACCCAAAAAAAAGAACCGCATAAATTTATACGGTTCTTTCAGCTCAGCAAGACAAAACGGTTTATTTTATTTGGAGGCCAACTTTTTCTTGGATTCCGCAACACTCATAAAATCTTTTGCAAGATTCTGCAAAGTGTTGGCAATAAAATTGGAACGGTTTCTGTTATCAATTTCCGCCATTTTGTCTATTTGCTCAACCAAGTTCTGAGGCAAACTTATTGATATTTGGGTCATTCCGACTGTTTTTCCTGAACCTTTTTTTCTGGCCATATATACTCTTCTTTTAATATTTATGTTATTTGCAATTTATCGACAAAAAAATAAATATTATAAATTTATAATTATTTATCGATTCGTTTATGGTTCACATAAACTGAGCATAAACTTATTGCAAGTGTCATCCTATGTTTTTATTTTGTCAATTATTTTTTTTAGAAAAAGAATATTAAAAAAAGTTCCTTATTTTATGATATTATACATAAATTATATAATTTACCTGAATAAAATAGCAGGCAAAAAATAGGAGTATTTCAAAAAGAAATACTCCTACCTGTAACGTTTCAGGCCAGTTAGCCTAAAACCAAAACCATTTACCTTGGCGTCATGTACCTAAAAAATAATTTGCAGTATTTTTCGGAACCTATCGAGGCAAAAACATAGTCGTAGGGAATAACACCAAGTTCCGACGCATTCATCGCCGAACTTTTCGCAGCCGACCAATCTGTCGAATTCTGTATGATTTTCGCTCTGGCGACGGCTTTGTCCAGCGCCTGTTTATAAGCACGCTCATAAGTTTTACCAAATCCCGACACCATCTCCGTTTCCAGATACCATGTTTCGGGAATTTCATCGGTAAAATTTATGCGCAATGTGCATATTACGCAGTTCGTAGTCTCATAGATAAAGATGGAATCCTTTACAAGGTAATCGTCCTTCGAACCGACAAGTTTGCGAGCGGCTTCGTACGCAAGGGCTTCCGCAATTTCAGCTGTTCTGCCCCATACGGCGACTTTCGCATCGACGACCTGTTTGCGAATTTTTACGACCTTTTTAGGCTTCTTTTTCTTTTCGACCTTTGGTTTTTGTTGAGAAACAAGACTCTTCGGAACAACCTTTGCCGGAGCTTTCGCGGCGGCGGCGGCTTGTTTCGGGGGTGTAGGAGTCTTGGCTGGGGTTTGTACGGCTTTCGAGGAAGCGGCGGCAGCGGCGGCCTTGACAACCGACGAGGCGGCGGTCGCAGCTTGGGCTACGCTATTTCCCGAAAACAACAATACGCAAGCGCTGAAAAACATAATAGACAGCTTGCGCACTGCATTCGATTTTATCATTATCCCCCCGGACATAATTTATCCTCCGTTTACAAGTACATTATACTGTGCGCATAATGTCAACAACTTTATCTAAAAAAATCTAAAATTTTTTCTTAAACAAATTTACAATAAAGGATATAGAAATATTCTCAGTTGAGCAAAACATCATTTTGCGCAAAAGAGAAAAAAACTTTGACGAAAACTAAAAACCGTGCGATTATCTGTACTTTATTCATATAGAAATTTTTCTTTTTTATTCATTATGGCAACCAACAACGTCGATTACGACTTTACAGAAATTGAAAAATTCTGGCAGAAGCGCTGGGACGAACAAAAGACCTTCCACGCGGAAAATTCGCCAAGAGACGGGCGCAAGAAATTCTATATCTTGGACATGTTTCCATACCCGTCCGGCGCGGGACTGCATATAGGCCATCCCGAAGGATACACCGCTTCTGATATTCTAGCCCGGTATAAATGGGCAAACGGCTTCAATGTTCTCCATCCGATGGGTTGGGATGCTTTCGGACTTCCCGCCGAACAGTATGCCGTAAAGACCGGAACGCACCCGGCAATTACGACAGCCGCCAATGTGGACAATTTCAGGCGCCAAATAAAGAGCATAGGATTCGCCATAGATTGGCAGCGCGAAATCAATACAACCGATCCCAAATATTTTAAATGGACGCAATGGATTTTTCTGCAGCTTTTTAGGATGGGGCTTGCGTATGTGGATGAAAAACCAGTCTGGTGGTGCCCCCAACTGGGCACTGTGCTGGCGAACGAGGAGGTCATAGACGGAAAGAGCGAAGTCGGAAAATTCCCCGTAGAACGCCGCAAACTAAGACAATGGGTCTTAAAAATCACCGCCTACGCAGACAAGCTGCTAGACGGGCTTAAAAACCTCGACTGGCCGGACTCAACAAAGCGCCTGCAGACAAACTGGATTGGGCGTTCGGAAGGCGCTGAAGTTGATTTTGAAATAGCCGACTCCGCCGCAAAAGGCAAAAAACTTAGGGTTTTTACGACGCGCCCAGATACATTATACGGCGCCACATACATGGTAATCGCCCCGGAACATCCGTTGGTGCCGGAACTTGCGTCGCCCGAAAACAAGGAAGCCATAGAAGCCTATAAAAAAGCCATCGCCTCAAAAAGCGATTTGGACCGCACGGATTTGGCAAAAGACAAAACAGGCGTTTTTACCGGCGCCCACGCAATAAACCCCATAACCGGAAAAAAGATACCGATTTGGATAGCCGACTACGTTTTAATGAGCTACGGAACCGGCGCAATTATGGCAGTTCCCGCGCACGACGAGCGCGACTACGATTTTGCTAAAAAATACTCTCTCCCAATAATCCGCGTAATAGAAAAAAAGGACGAAAACGGCAAAGACGCAGAATTGCCGTTCTGCGACGTCGGCAGGATGGTGAATTCAGGACCATTTGACGGAAAGAACTCCTCCGACGTAAAACGCGAAATTGTGGAAATGCTGGAAAGCAAATCCTTGGGGAAGAAATCCGTAAACTACAAGCTGCGCGACTGGCTGTTCTCGCGCCAGCGCTATTGGGGAGAACCGTTCCCCATTGTCTGGGTCTCAAAAGAGGCATATCAAAAAGCGAAAAATTCTCAAAAATTCTCAAAGAATCTGCCGAAAGAACCTGTGTGCTATACGACTCCCGAAGGAACAGTCCTCTACGCCCTTCCCATCCCCGAAGAACAATTGCCGCTGGAGCTCCCAGAAGTTGAAAATTACAAACCATCCGGAACTGGAGAAAGCCCGTTGGCAAACGCTTCCGACTGGCTGAATGTAAAAATAAACACGGCTACCGGAGAAATTTTGCCTGCGTCAGATGCCTCCGCAAATGGAGCCGACTGGATGCCAGGCAGGCGGGAAACCAATACAATGCCCCAATGGGCGGGTTCGTGCTGGTACTATTTGCGGTACTGCGATCCCGCGTGCGACACGGCCCCGATTTCAAAGGAGGCTGAAGAATATTGGCAGTATCCTGATTTTTACATAGGCGGCGCGGAACACGCCGTGCTGCATCTTTTATATGCGCGTTTCTGGCACAAAGTGCTGTTTGACTGCGGAATCGTAAACAGCCCTGAACCGTTTAAAAAGCTTTTCCATCAGGGAATAATCCTAGGGCAACTCGAAATTACCGGCTATAAAAAAGACGGCAAATGGATAGGCGCCGACAAAGCCGACGAATCTTGCGAACAAGTAAAGCTGTCTGAAAACGACGTCGAAAAATCCGGGGCAAAGTTCGTCTTAAAAGCCGACAAATCCGTTGTCGTCGACGCGCGCTCGTTCAAGATGAGCAAAAGCCGCGGCAATGTAGTAAATCCTGACGACATCATTAAAAACTACGGAGCTGACTCCCTCCGGCTGTACGAAATGTTCCTTGGCCCCTTGGAAGACCAAAAGCCGTGGAACACAAACGGAATAGAAGGGGTATCGAGATTCCTCAAAAAAGTGTGGAGGGAATTTATAGGCGCCGACGGAAAAATTTCTCCGAAAATTTCAGGCGATGAAGATTCCCCCGCCCTTCTCAAAGCGCTCAATGAGACAATAAAAAAAGTAGGCGCAGACATAGAAACGCTGCGTTTCAATACGGCTATTTCCCAGATGATGATTTTCATGGGAACGTTTCAGAAGGAGAAAAAAGTGTCGAAAGCCAGCGCCGAAAAATTCATACAGCTGCTTGCGCCGTTCGCCCCCCACATGTGCGAGGAAATTTGGGACAGGCTCGGAAACAAGGGTTCGGTCGCCAAAGCCGGCTGGCCTAAAGTTGACGAATCAAAACTGGTGGAATCCACCGTTAAAATCGCCGTTCAAGTCAACGGAAAGCTCCGCGGAGAACTCGTGGTTGACGCGGGCGAGCCGAAAGAAAGCATCGTCGCCAAAGCTAAACAAATCGAAAACGTGAAAAATTTCCTAGCGGGCAAAACAATCGTGAAGGAAATATGCGTTCCAGGTAAAATAGTAAACATTGTAGCAAAGTGAAACTGTTAATCTCAATCATGGCGGCGTTTTTATCCGCCGCATGCACTTGCGCCCAAACGCCATCCGCACCCGCGGAAAAATTGTCGCAGGGCTACATCTATGTTCATACGGCGCGCAACAACCCCGCTTTTATAAAAAACGGGACAAAACTGAGCGTTAAAAAACAAGATTTAATCGCCGCCAACGGACTTACTGTAGAAACGGTTGACGGGCAATGCGTAACGCTCATACTATCCAATAGAACCGCAATTTATGTACAAGGCAAGGCAAAGTTCACAATAGAGAATTTTGAACAAGTCGCGCCCTTCGTGTCTCCGATTAACGACGAATATGAGGCAGAACATTCCCAATTGAGAATGAGCGTAGACTACGGCAACATCTATATGTCCATGCTCGTGCCGCGCCCCACAAGCCGCACGCTGATAAAGACAAAACTAGGCGTAATCGAGCCCAAAACTACCGCAATGTGCATTTTCTGCGGCGCTGACGCGTCCAAATTCGCCATTCTCAACGGACAAGCCGTATTTTGCGGACTCGACAATAAACGGGATTTTATCCAGCAGGGACAAATCGGAATCGTCGAGGAAATCGAGAGCAAAAAAATGTACCCGCTTAAGATAGAGCCGATGAACACAATCGACGAAGAAAAATACATAAAAGAATTGGACCTTTGCAAATTGGCGATACAGTCCGTGGAATTCAAATTCGACAAAGACGGAAAAATTTCAGCCGCTCGCTTGGTTCCCAAGGACTTCTTCCTAAAAAAATACAATATAGATTAATTTTACGATATGGACTCACCTCTCTCAAAATTTTTGCCGGACAATTTTGACGCGTCCGCCAAAATAGCCATTTTGGCGGGAAAAGGCGAATATCCAATAATGCTGAAAAAACGCCTCGACTCTTTTGGAATTTCAAATGCGCTGATGGCCTTTGAGGACGAAACAGCCCCGGAACTTTTCGACGCATATCCCGAAAGCGACCGTTACTCCAGCAACGTAGGGCAACTAGGCAAGCTGTTGAAGAATTTAAAGTCAAGCCGGGCTAAATACGCCATAATGGCGGGGCAAATAACCCCAAAAAAACTTTTTAGGGGAATGAAGCCCGATCTTAAGGCAATAATGATTCTAGCCTCCTTAAAGCGCAAAAACGCCGAAACGATATTCGGAGCCATTGCCAAAGAAATGTCCTCAATAGGAGTGGAAATGCTGGATGCCCGCTCGTTTTTTGACGATTCCGTAGCCCCGCGCGGATTCTTCGCTGGCAAAAATTGGGCAGTCAAGCCCGAACACTTGGAGCACGCTATGGCAATAGCCCGCGAATGCGCGCGCCTGGACATAGGTCAAGGCTGTGTAACCGCGCGCGGAACAGTTCTGGCGGTGGAAGCCTTTGAAGGGACGGATAAAATGCTGGAACGCGCCGGGCAATTCGAGGCAAAGGATGCGCTCTTTGCAAAGACGGTAAAGCCCAACCAAGACTACCGCTTCGATGTTCCGGTAATAGGCGAAAGAACGATGCGCAAGCTCGCCGCGGCAAAAATAAAAAACGTCGCATTGGAGGCAGACAAAGTCATAATTCTGCAAAAAGAAAAAGTTCAAGCGCTTGCATTCGAACATGGAATAAAAATTTTTGGAGTATGAGCACATTAATAGAAGACAGAAAAAACGCCGTGCGCGAAGAATACGGATATTTTAACGATCCGCAGGAACTCTTCGAGTACATCATCGCAAAAAATAAGGCGGCAAAAAATCTCGATGAAGAATATAAGCGCGATGAATTTCTGGTTAAAGGATGCGTGTCAAGCTTGTGGCTTGTGCCGTCGTTCGACAAAGGCGCCCATAAGTGCCATTTTAAAAGCGACGCAGACTCCATAATAACGCGCGGCGTTGCCGCATTAGTTTGCGAACTCTACGACGGCCTTACCCCCAGCGAGGTTCTTGAACTTGACCCAGAATTTCTCGAGGAAGTAGGAATAAGCGCCCATCTTTCGCCGAACAGAAGAAACGGTTTAAGCCAGTTGTGCAAACGCATACGCGATTTCGCCGCGGCGGCCCGTTAAAATTTTGGGAATGCTTCCGCTAATATAGTATACAAAACTAAAAATGCCAAACGCCGTAACAAAAACATTAACGATTCTAAAGGAACAGCCCGTCGGATGTTTCTTTGCAGCGCTGCTCTCCATTTCGCTCATATCAGCTGTATTCGCTGGAATGATATTCATAGTTGCCGCAATAATTGCCGTGCCTGTTATAAAAGACACCATCTCCGAGCAAACCGGATTCCACGCGTCGGTCGAGAGCCTTTTTTTAAATGTTTACACGGGAGAATGCCAAATGAATTACCTATCTCTCCAAAATCCTCCCGCGTATAACATGTCCGATATTATAAAAGACGACGACATAGAAACAGTAACATTCGCCGTTGCCAAAAGTGTAAAATTGCGCCTATCTCCGACTCAACTTTTTCTTAAAGGCCGTTTGGTTGTAAAATCCATAGAGATAGACTTGGATACCATAAATTGTGTACGGATAAACAACTCTTCTTACAATCTTCCAGAATTTATAGAAAAAATATCGGAAATCTCCGAAATTGACAGAAGCGGCGGACATGCCGCATTGGAAAGATTCTCCATTAAAATTAAACGCGGGACCTACTGCGATACAAGCATGCCTAGCGACATAATGAAATGGGATACGGAACTGAACTTTAAATTTGAAAAATCGAACATCGGAAACACTTCAGAGTTAACCGCAGCGTTATACGATTCCCTAAATTCTGCAAACGCGCCGTTTATAGCGCGCGGCTTAACCAAGTAGCATATGAAAGCGGCAATTCTATCAAGCGGCAAAGGCACAAACGCGGACGCAATCTTAAACTGCATTGAAAGCGGCAAAATTTCCAATTTGGAAGTTGTAGCGCTTATATCAGACATAGCAGACGCGCCTGCGCTAAATGTGGCAAAGCGCCACAATATCCCTTCGATATGGCTGGATCCAATGCGAAAAGGAGCGCGTTTTACATCCGAAAGCGCTCAGAACTACATAAAATTTTTAAAAGACGCCGGTGTAGAGCTTGTAATTTTAGCAGGATTTATGCGCATATTGCCGCCGGAATTTGTGCGCGAATTCTCAAACAGGACGATAAATCTGCATCCAAGCCTTCTTCCGGCATTCAAGGGGAAAGACGCTATAAAGCAAGCTTTCGACGCAAAAGCAGAAAAATGCGGATGTACCGTCCACTTTGTAAGCGACGAACTCGACGGTGGAAAAATCATAGCCCAAAAAGAAGTCGAAATACTCTCCTCCGATACGCTTGAAACACTGGAAGAGCGCGTGCACCAAGCCGAACACATACTTCTTCCGAGCGTCATAGCCGATATAGCCTCGGGCAAAATAAAATTGGGATAATGTTGCGCGTCAAAAAATATTGCGGAAGCGATTTGAGCGGCTACAGAACACTCAATACCGCTGAGAATTTCGCTGAAATAAAGACTCCGCACGACGCCATTGAAGCCTTTGACTTGGCGGAAAAAAAGAAACTTTCGCCATTCGTTCTCGGAGCGGGATCAAACGTTTTTTTTAAGAATTCTTATATAAAATCATTTGTCTTGCGCAATAAAATCCCAAAGGAAATAAAAGACCTTGGCGAAGACCGTTTCGAGGTTTCATCGTCCGTAACCATGATGGAATTGCTCAAATATATGTATGCCCAATCGCGGGATTGCTGTTATTATCTTGCTTCCGCCCCATGCCAAGTAGGAGGGGCGATAGCAATGAACGCAGGCTCCGGAAAGCTGGAAAATAAAACGATATCCGACTATATTATAAGCGTTTCCTATGTTGACGGAACAAGGGGAATTTTATCAAGAAACAAATCCGAACTTAATTTCTCTTACAGGCAGTCGCTATTTTCCGAGAAAAGAGATTCTTTTATATTGTCCGCCGTATTTATATTTCCGAAGCGCGAATTTACAGAAGACCCTATAAGCGCGCGCCTTAATTGGGCAAGGGGAAACCAGGATTTAAGCGCTCCAAACTGCGGTTCCCTATGCAATATTTACAATGCCCGCATAATGTCTTTTACGCGTGCCCTATTTAAATACATGCCCGCCGGGCTAAGCAAAAAAAAATTAAATTGGGCGTACAATAAGGCGAAAAACCCGTTGGCGCTGCGGATGTGCCTTGGGACGCTGACCATTCTCCACCGCATTTTCAGGAAAGAGATAAAATACGAAGTAAAGATAATAAAATAACTTATGCATTACATCCGCGCAGGCAAAACACCATGCTTCGGAAAATCCGCAATCAAAAATTTAAAAATTAAAAAAAATGCTTGCCAAACCGCGCAAAATACCTATCCATATGATGCTTTAAAAATCGCTCAGGTGGTGGAATTGGTAGACACGTACGTTTGAGGGGCGTATGACGAAAGTCGTGTGGGTTCGAGTCCCGTTCTGAGCACCAATTTATGTCTAACACAAACGGGTCAATACCAAAGGTTGTGGAATAGGTTGGGTCAATACCAAAGGTTGTGGAATAGGTTGATTTTTTAGATTTGCCTTTCATAGATTCACCCCGCATTCCACGAGGACTCTCAGTCTGTAATTTTCAAAGTTTCTGTATCCGTAGTCTCTGCGTTGTATCAACTTCATCTTGCGGTGGAAGCCTTCCGTTATTCCGTTATTTTGGGTCAACACCAAAGGTTGTGGAATAGGTTGATTTTTTAGATTTGTCTTTCATAGATTCTTTTTGTTTTAATGATACGGCGACCGCCGAGATCTACACTCTTTCCCTACACGACGCTCTTCCGATCTGGCTCTGCGTTGTATCAACTTCATCTTGCGGTGGAAGCCCTCCGTTATTCCGTTATTTTTTGTAAATCTCCACATTCTTATTATCGGCTCAACACCCTTGGTTGTGGTTTCGGCTGATTTTTTAGATTTGTCTTTCATAGCTTCTCCCCTCATCCTCC